>JBKKAO010000368.1:0-5747 GCA_046714645.1 Burkholderiales bacterium
GGTTGGTGGTGGTCTCGTGGCCCGCATTGAGCAAGAAGATGCAGTTGTGCAATAACTCCTTCTCCGTTAGGCGCTCACCACCTTCTTCGCCTTGGATCAAGCGCGTCAGCACATCGCGTTCGGGATCCCCCGGACGATTCCGCCGTCGCGCGATCAGCTCTTTAAGGTAGCTAACGAACTCCGCCACGGCGCGATTGCCGCGATCGAAGGCCGCGGGCGTCACCACCGGTTCGAGTGCCCCGAGGATGGATAGCGACCAGTTGCGCAACGGACCGCGTTCCTCGTGCGGCACGTCCAGAAGATTGCCGATGATCTCGATGGGAATCCGCGATGCGAAGTCTTCGATGAGATCGATCTCTTTTTTCTCCGCCAAATCGCCGAGCAAACCATCCACCAAGGTCATCAAGCTTGGCTCCATCTCCGCTATGGCGCGCGGGGCCAGCGCACCCGCGATGAGTCTTCGTACGCGAGTGTGCGCAGGCGGATCGTTGAACACCAAACTCGTGGTGTGATGCTCGTAGAGAAGCGAATCGCCGTACTTCGGTTTGAACTCTTGCTTCTTATCGGAGCTGAAAAGTTTCGGGTTCTTGTAGACTAAAAGGCACTCGGCGAAGCGTGTCAGCAGATATCCCCCGTCACTTAGGCGCTTAACGGGCGCATGTTCACGCAGCGCCCGGTAATAGGGGAAAGGATTCGCGTAAAAATCCGCGGGCAAGTCTCGCAGGTCAAAGCTCGCCGCCGCCTCAAGGGCGCGCTCCTTCGGAAACGCCGTCATGGTCCCGCTTGAGTGTTTCTAGGACTGAAGATCTTGGCGCGCACGCTCCATCGCCTCACGCAGCACCGCGAGATCCCCGATGTGATTGGCAAGCAGCAAGATCAGCTTGGCATTGACCAGTTGGCTCTGCTCGGCGGTGAGATCCTGGTGCAGGTCGATCAACGCCTCGTAGAAATCGTCAGGCTGGCCGATGTTGGGTTCGACGTTGAGGAGCATGCCTAGGACTCTAGCGATTGCCACATCTCGAGGTCACGCTCCTTGGTCCAAATACGCGGATCGCGATATTGGGTGGCCTCGTCATAGGCACGCGATACATCGAAGGGCATGCAGTGATCGAAGATCACCCAATGACCGAACTTCTGCTTCATGGCGGCGTAGGTTTCCTGGTAAACCGCGCGCATATCCTTGCCTGCCTTGGCGCCGCGCTTGACCGACTCGAACATTTCCGTCACGAAAGCACGAGTGCCATCGAGCCCGGCCTTGACTTGTTCGGGTGTTTGCAGCGTGGCCCCGCGGCCAGGAACGAGCTTCTCCGGCTGCATGGACGCCAGAGCATCGAGAGTGGCCGGCCAGTCGGTGAGATAGGCATCGCCCGTGTAGGGAGTGGCGTTGTATTCCACCAGGTCGCCGGAAAAGAGAATCTTCTCCTGCGGCAACCACACGATCGTATCGCCCTTTGTATGGCCCCGGCCTACTTGTAGGATCTCCACTTCCAGCTTGCCCAACCAGAGAGTCATGCGTTTTTCGAACACGAGGGTGGGCCAGGTGAGGCCGGGAATGGATTCCACCGCGCGGAACAGGCGGGGAAAACGCTCGATCTCGCTCTTCATGTCCTGCTCGCCGCGCTCGGCGATCAAGTCATAGGTATCCCGGCTGGCGATGATGTGCTCGGGGTTGTAACCCGAAGCGCCCAGCACACGCACCGCGTGGTAGTGAGACATCACCACGTACTGGATGCGCTTATGCGTGACCTGCCGGATGTGGCGGATGACGTCTTGCGCCATCACCGGGGTGGCCTGGGTGTCGATGACCATGACGCAGTCGTCACCCACGATGATGCCCGTATTGGGATCTCCCTCGGCGGTGTAAGCGTAGGCGTTATCGCTCAATTTATCGAAGCTGACCGTCTTCTCGGCCGTGTCGGCATGGGAAGCGAATTTCTTCTCGGTGCTCATGGACCCTCCTTGGTTCGCATACGTGAAGAAAGGGGACTTCGCGGGCGGGTACTGACCCTGCCCTTGACCAAAGGAGGCTAGGCAAAAAATCACTTCACCCCCTTAGGAAATCCCAAAAGATAGAGATAGCCCCCGCGCCAAGAGCGCGGGAATACAATGACTCAATGTTGTCTGAAGCCGAGCAATAGAGCTTTCGGCGGCATGACATGAATGGATCCCATATTAGCGGAGCGCTTCGCTTTGGTGAAGCTCGCCGCACCGCTCTTCAAACGAGCCGCCTTTGTCGCCCTGGGCAAGGATCCGATCGAGCCCGCATTTCCGCGCGCCGCATGTACAAATGCCCATCGAGCACAAGGCCACCGCCGATGAAGCTGCCGATAAACCGGTACAGGAAATTGAATCTGAGCGAACCGTTTTCTTGGTTATACATCCTTGGGCGCCGTGAGGCTGTTCGCGTTTATTTTGATCTCCTGCCTAGCCTTTAGAGCATATCCGGGCAGCGAAACAGTCGTCTCCCGCGTCATAAGTGTCACCCATGTTGCGCAATCACGGATCTGACGGGGCGTTGATCAGTTCACAACATTCCATATGGCGGAGGCGATTCAATATCGACAGCGAGACATGGCGTAGTCCGCCATCCACATCTATGACTCTCTATGCGAGACTTCTAGAAAGGCAATAGGTCAAGACTTGCCCCTATACCACTTGTGACCCCTGTGCCACTCGAACTGGAGATCAAAATGATGACCACTAGCCGCGCCAAATCTCTCGAATGCTGGCTCGGGGACGCCGCCCGCGCGGCCCAGAGCGAAAAAGACGCCAGCAAGTAGAATAGGTTATCTTCCCGCGCAACTTTGCAACTTTACCAAGCGCCTGAGTTGTGGCGCCGCATGAATAAGAAAGACCACACCGAACGCGACATCTGCACCAAGTTCCTCACGCCGGCCGTGAAGGACGCCGGCTGGGATGTGATGTCGCAGATCCGTGAGGAAGTGTTCTTTACCAAGGGCCGGATCATCGTCCGTGGCAAGCTGGTCACCCGCGGCAAGGCGAAAGTCGCCGACTACATCCTCTACTACAAGCCCAACATCCCGATTGCGCTCATCGAGGCGAAGGACAACAACCACCCCGTCGGCGGCGGCATGCAACAGGGGCTCGAATACGCCGCGACCCTCGACATTCCCTTCGTCTTTTCATCGAACGGCGACGCCTTCCTGTTTCACGACCGCACCGGTTTGAGCGGCCAGACGGAAACCGAGCTAGCGCTGGACGCCTTCCCGACGCCGGAGCAACTCTGGGCGAAATACCGTGCCTGGAAAGGGCTCGTCCCTGCGGAAGAACGCATCGTGCTTCAGGACTACCACGACGGCGCCAGCGGCAAGGAGCCGCGCTACTACCAGCGTATCGCCATCAACAAGGCGATCGAGGCCATCGCCAAGGGGCAGGATCGCATTCTGCTCGTGATGGCGACTGGCACGGGCAAGACCTACACTGCGTTTCAGATCATTTGGCGCCTGTGGAAAGCCGGACAGAAGAAACGCATCCTGTACCTCGCCGACCGAAACGTCCTCGTTGATCAGACGATGGTGAACGACTTCCGCCCCTTTGGTGCGGCGATGGCTAAGCTCAGCACCGGTTCGAAGACCATCGGGCGCGAGGACGGCGCCGAGGTTCAACTGCCGCTCGCCATCGACAAGAAGCATCGGCGCATCGACACGGCTTACGAGATCTATCTCGCGCTGTATCAGGCCATCACCGGCCCCGAGGACCGCCAGAAACTTTTCCGCGAGCTCTCCCCGGATTTCTTCGACCTCATCGTAGTCGACGAGTGCCACCGCGGCAGCGCCGCAGAAGATTCGGCGTGGCGGGAGATCCTCGATTACTTCTCCTCCGCCACTCAGATCGGGCTCACCGCCACGCCGAAGGAGACGGAATACGTCTCCAACATCCACTATTTCGGCAAGCCTGTTTACACATATTCGCTCAAGGAAGGCATTCGCGACGGCTTCCTTGCGCCCTACAAGGTGGTGAAGGTCCACCTCGATGTCGATATGGAGGGTTACCGTCCGGCGAAGAACGAGACAGACAAGTACGGCTATGAGATTGAGGACCGGATCTACAACCAGAAGGACTTCGACCGCAATCTTGTCATTGACGAACGAACCAAGCGTGTCGCCCACAAGGTGACTGAATTCCTGAAAGAGAGCGGCGACCGCTTTCAGAAAACGATCGTCTTCTGCGTGGATACCGAGCACGCCGCGCGCATGCGCCAGGCCCTCATCAACCAAAATTCGGACCTGGTGAAGCAGAGCGAACGCTACGTCATGCGGATCACCGGCGATGACGCCGAAGGCTGCGCCCAGATCGGGAACTCATCGACCCGGAAGCGAAATACCCGGTCATCGTCACCACCTCGCGCCTGCTCTCGACCGGGGTCGATGCCCAGACCTGCCGGCTGATCGTGCTTGACCGCGAAGTCGGCTCGATGACTGAGTTCAAGCAGATCATGGGACGCGGCACCCGCGTCCACGAAGACACGAAGAAGTACTACTTCACCTTGCTCGACTTCCGCAAGGCGACCAACCACTTCGCCGATCCGGACTTCGATGGCGAGCCGGTCCAGATCTACGAGCCGGGCGAGTACGACCCCGTCACGCCACCGGACAATGTTCGGCCGCCCGATGATGGCAAGGATGTCATTCCGCCCAAACCCGGCGACGACGAGCAAATCGTCGTCGATCCGCTGTCGCCCAATATCAACATAACTCCAGGCATCGAGCAGCCGCGCAAGTACTACGTTAAGGGCATGCCCGTGAGCATTCTTGCCGAGCGCATCGAATACCTCGACGAAAACGGCAAGCTGGTTACGGAAAGCCTGCGCGACTACTCTAGAAAAACGCTAAGGAAGCGCTTTGCCAGCCTCGACATTTTTCTCAAGCGCTGGAAGGGCGCCGAGCGCAAGCAGGTAATCATCGAGGAACTTGGCACCGAGGGCCTGCTGCTCGATCCGCTGGCCGAGGAGGTGGGCAAGGATCTTGACCCATTCGACCTGATCTGCCACGTAGCCTTCGATCAACCGCCGCTCACGCGGCGAGAGCGGGCCGACAACGTGCGCAAGCGCGACGTCTTCACCCGCTATGGGGCGCAAGCCCGCGCCGTTCTCGAAGCTTTGCTGCAGAAGTACCAGGACGAAGGTGCCACCAGCCTCGACGATCCCCGCATCTTGAGACTGGCCCCGTTCGACGCGATGGGCACACCGGTCGAGCTACTCAAAACCTTCGGTGGACGAGACGGTTTCGAGAAAGCCGTCCATGAATTCCAATCGGCACTGTACGACAAGGCAGCCTGAGCCTCATGTCCGTCCGCAACACCGTCAAATCCATTCAGGACATCATGCGCCAGGACGTCGGTGTCGGGTGACGCTCAGCGCATTTCCCAGCTTTGCTGGATGTTCTTCCTCAAGATCATCGACGACCAGGACCAGGAACTGGAGCTGATGCAGGAGGGCTACCACTCGCCTATCCCGGCAAAACTCCGCTGGCGCGCCTGGGCCGCTGACGCTGAGGGCATGACCGGTGAGGCCCTACTCGCGTTCATTAACGACGAGTTGTTCCCCACGCTGAAGGAGTTGCCCAACACCGCCAGGGACGGCCGGCGCCGCGTGGTGCGCGACGTGTTCGAGGACGCCTACAACTACATGAAGTCCGGCCAGCTCATGCGCCAGGTGGTAAACAAGATCACCGCAATCGATTTCAACAACCTCTCGGAGCGCCAGCATTTCGGCGACCTCTACGAGC
>JBKKAO010000369.1:0-4195 GCA_046714645.1 Burkholderiales bacterium
GCGGAAAGCGCTCACGTGCTCGGGAAAGCGCTCACCGGTCTGCGCGAGCAAGCGTTGCGTCCAGTAGGTCAAGGTCATCTGAATCCTATCCAGTCAAGCGCCCCGCGATCATGAGATGGATGACGAGGAAACAATTGCTCGTCGAATCCTAATAACGATGCGCTTTCCGGCCCTCCTTAGGCCTCGCACAACCCGCCCCTCCACTGCCTGCATGGGCGGGACTACCGAGCGCAGCACAAAGGGGCTGAGTATCCCAATGCGCTCTAACGTCCTTCCAAGGATGCGCTTGCGCAGCGCGTCCAAATAGACCTCGATATCTGGCAACTCCGGCATGGCCGCGCCGCCACTCAGGGAATTTCAGAAGCCGGCATGCGCGCCAGGATCATGGCGGTCTTTCGCTCAAGGAAAGGCGTGCTGCGGCGCTTATCGTAGAAACGCGGATTTGGCACCATGGCGGCCATCCGCGCGGCTTGCCAGTGATTGATACCGGCCGCGCTCGTCTTATAGTAGTAACGCGCCGCGGCTTCCGCGCCGAAGACACCGTTAGCCCATTCGATGACGTTCAAGTAGATTTCGAAGATGCGCCGCTTGCTCAACACGGCTTCGAGCATTACGGTGATAGCGGCTTCTTGCAATTTACGCCACGGCGAGCGCTTGCTAGATAGAAAGAGATTTTTGGCCAATTGCTGGCTGATGGTGGAACCTCCGGCGACGATCTTGCCCTTCTTCAAGTTTTTCTCGTAGGCCTTCTCGATGGCCTCCCAGTCGAAGCCTTCGTGCTCCAAAAAGCGCGCGTCCTCGGCGGCGATCAGGGCTCGTTTCAGGTGCGGTGAGATCTTGGCGTAGGGCATCCACCGGTGACGCAGCTCGGCCTCTGGATTTTTCTCCTGCAAGACCTCCAAGCGGTCTTCCATGAAGGCGCTGGCCGAGGGATTAAACCAACGCCACCAAGTGATGTGCGCGAATATCCAAAGCTGATAAACCACCAAGAGCAGTAATACCAGCAAGAAAATCTTGCCGCCCCAGCGCAGGATTCTCCTCATAGCGCCTTCAGCATGGCGATTACCGGTGCCGTCGCGGGCCGAAGGCCGCGCCAAATCAGAAAGGATTCGGCCGCTTGCTCCACCAACATGCCTAGGCCGTCGGCCACCACGCCAGCACCTTGTTGTATCGCGAGGGTGAGGAAGGGGGTGAGCCCCTTGCCATACATCATGTCGTAGGCTAGAGAGTGCGGCGCGAATACCCCTGGCGGCAAGGCCGGTACTGCATCGTTCAAACATGACGACGTACCGTTGATGACGATGTCGAAGGCCGTGCCGGTGAGCGCCTCGTAACCGCTGGAGCCTATGGGCATCGAAGCGTAGGCCGGATGGGCAAGGAGAAATTCCACCAGACGTTGCGCTTTATCCACGGTGCGGTTCGCCACGACGACCCGCGCGGGACCGCAGTCCAGCACGGGGCCCAGTACGCCTTGCACCGCGCCGCCCGCGCCCATGACCAGGATTCTTTGGCCGCGCAGAGGAATCGACAGGTTACGCTCGATGTCGGTGACGATTCCATTGCCGTCGGTGTTGTCTCCAAAGATGTTGTTGGCGTCGAAACGCAAGCAGTTGCACGCTTGCGCGACTTGCGCCCGCTTGGATCGAACGCTTGCCAGGCGATAGGCCTCCAATTTGAACGGAACCGTCACATTGACGCCCTTGCCCCCCTCCCTGCGAAAGCCGTCCACGGTTTGTAGGAAACCGTCCATCGGCGCCAACAGGTGCCCGTAGCCGATATCTTGGCCCGTTTGCCGCGCGAAAGCGCTATGGATTATGGGTGATTTGCTGTGGGCCACCGGATTGCCCACCACGGCATAGCGATCGGTCACGGAGTCTCAGTCGGTGACCAGCAAATCGCTGCGGGTAAACACCCAATTGCGGGTGATGTGCAGAATATCGGTCTCCCGTTTGATCTTGGCTGGAAACGGTTTGAAGGGACTCGCCATTTGCACCACGCGTTTGGCGGCTCGGTCGAACACGCGAGAACCCGAGGAGCGATCGATCTCCACTTTCTCCACCGTCCCGTCGGCGCGGATCGCCACGGTCACCAACACGGCACCGAATAAACTCTGCGCGCGCGCTTCTTCCGGAAAGTTTTCGGTTCCCACGCGCTCGATACGTTGGCGCCATTCATCCACGTATTCCGCATAGGCAACCGCCTCGGTACGCGCACCGACGAACTTGCGCTTGGGTAGCTTCTGATAGGCTTCCCACTCTTTGGAGATTTGCGCTTCAAGCCTGGCAACAGCCATCTTGTCGTGGGGCGCCTTGGGGAGGTAGGGAGCCTCTTGCTCCACGGGCTTTTCCACCGGATCGATGGAAGAGTCCACCAGATTGTCAGTGATCTCGATCTGCGCGATCATGAGCTTGGCCTGGTCTTCTAGCTCCTTGACTCGTTGAGAAGCCAGCTCCAACTCCGCATCCGCCGGCATGTACCGAATCACCGGCATATTGCTTCTTGCCCGGCGATCGAGCGCCGTGTTGCCTCCGCCGTCCAGGTTGGATTGCGCCAAGGCATCGGCGTTTACGGGCTTGGCGGCCGATTTAGCGTTGACCAACACCACTTGCAAGCTCGTGGGCATATCCTTCAGCAGGTTCAGGTCCGGAAACTTGAAGCTAATGAGCAGAAGAAAGGAGTGAAAAACTACGGAGATGGCGAGCGCCACGGAAAAACGCGAAAAGTTCGGCGCGGGCAACACCGAGTCGCTCACTCCCGAATAGCGAGTGGGCATTGAATAAACTGGAAGAGTCCCTGCCAAGGTGTGCACGAGCGAAAGCTAGGCTGGAAGTTTAACAGGCCGGTTTGATATTTCTGTCTTGGTTCAGTCCAAAGCCGCGGGGGGAGCGCGCGTGACGGCGCTATCGAGTGCCCTTGTATTCGGCGTGGAAACTCAGCGCCAACAGATCGATCCCCGACACGACAACTTCAATGAGCGTACCCGCTGGTAGGGATGGCATCGAGGGTAGACGCGTCAACAAAGGTATATTGCCGACCTTTACGACATCTTCCTTGAATACCTGAGCCTCGCAGGTATGCACCCCTTCTTGCTGCAGCCAGCGCAAGCACCAGTAACGCTCCATGCTGCGCTGAAACTCGCTGTAGGCCTCATAGGCCAAGTCGAAATCTCGCATGATGATGAACAGTTCGTCCGGCTTGGCATAGGGCAGGGGCTGGCCTGATAGCCGGGCCACCAATTGGCGCTGGTTCACCAGGTCCACATAGCGCCGGATGGGCGAGCTGGACCAGGCGTAGTGAGCCACCCCCAGCCCTTGGTGCTCCGCGGGTACGGTAGTGAGCTTCACCTTGCCGCCGCCTTGCGTGCGATAGATGGCGGGAAGCGACTGATCGGCCAGCAGTTGGCCCCAGGTCGAATTGACCAGAATCATCATCTCGGACACCAGGAGTTCCATGGGCGAGCCGCGCTTGCGCTCGACGATGCGAACGCGCTCATCCTCCACGTAGAAGCTGTAGTCCATGTTCACCGGCCGCGGCAACTCGCTGCGGCCTCGTACCGCCTCGACATGGGAGGCGAAGCGAAACAGAAACCCCAGCTCGCCGGAGAAAGGAAACCCGGCAAGACCTCGCTCCAAGGTCTCTTCGTTAAACAGGCGCTCTAGCTCATCGTGGCGTAGATTCGCCGCGATACGCACCCGCTCGACCACCGTGCGAGTCGCCACGATGTTGAGCTGATCGTCCACTTCGAGATAGAGAGATAACGATGGGCAGTCCCGTCCTTCGCTCAAGGTGTAATGGGAAATCAGCGCTGCGGGCAGCATGGTGATCTTGCGCCCTGGCATGTAGACCGTGGACATACGCCGCGCGGCCTCGCGATCCACCTCGCTGCCCGCGGCAATGCCTAAGGCCGGTGCCGCGATGTGGATGCCGATCTCCATACGTCCGCTCGCCGCCTGCCTCACCGAAAAAGCGTCGTCAATCTCCGTGGTGGTGACATCATCGATGCTAAATGCCTCCACAGGCGCGAGCGCCAGGTCCTCATGCCCCGATAAGTCCGTTTCTTTGACGCTGAAGTCCGCCCCTTCAGGAAAGTGCTCGAACAAAAGACGGCCGAAATGGTAGTCATGGCTGGACGGGATGGCTCCGCAGCGCTGAAGGAGCAGCACGGAACTCACCTTGCATTTCACCGCCGCCTCCT
>JBKKAO010000370.1:0-2634 GCA_046714645.1 Burkholderiales bacterium
GGACGGTAGTGACAAACGTGCCAGAAGGCTGAACCGGGAGGACCAGCAAATGGATTGCATCAACCTGTTTGAGACCTTCGGCGACAAATACCGAATCACGTGGGACTCCGCCTACGACCCCAACCACGTCCCGGTTGGAAAGCGCGATCCGTGGATGATGCAGATCCCATGCGCGGGTCGGGGCGTCGTGATCTTTCCGCACGGCCGCACGGTGCTCGCGATCGAAGTAGACCGACACCCGGGCATCGCGGCGCAGTTGTCAGCGATCACGGGGGTAAGGTTGCACCAATGCGGCGACGCTGAGCGGACCTTCGTGTTCGATGTGAGCCTGTTCGACCAGGTCGCCCGAATTGTGAGGCCCAGGAAGCGGCGTACGTTGACCGAACTACAACTCCAGGTCCTGGCCAAGCATGCCTTCCAGAGCCGCGATGGCGCTCAAAAACCGAACCTAGAACGAGCGCCGACACTTCAAGCCGACATGTTCATCACCCAAGGCAGATTTGTATCTGCATAGGAGTAGCCATGAAGTCGAAGCGGATTCCCACGCCACACCAGTGGAAAGACCTCAAGACCCATCCCCTCGCCGCCCTCGTGCCCTACGGCCAGGGCATCGACACCGTAGGGCTCGCTGAACACATGCGGGGGGCCAACGGCTACGACCACGCCGAGCCCATTGTGCTGTTCGACGGGATGATCCTCGACGGGCGCCATCGGCATGTGGCCGCCCAGGAAGCCGACGTCGAGCCAATCTTCGTCGAGTTCGTGGAAGGCGACCTGATCGCTTTCGTGGCGAAGAAGCTGCATCGGCAGCACCTGAACGAGTCGCAACGAGCGATGTTCGTGGTGGCTATGCTGCGGGCTCGCCATGAACTTGATGCGAGCAAACCCAATGAAAATCAAGGCGCGAATGGCGATTGCCCAACGTTGGGCATTTCCCAGGCGAAAACCGCTCAGATGGCCGATGTCTCGCGCAACACTATTACGGATGCCGAGAAGGTCACCGACGAGGCCAGCGAGGAAGTGAAGCAGGAGATCATGATCGGCCAGGCCAGGGTCAGCCAAGCCGCCGGCGCCATCCGCACCGTCTTCTGCCGGAACTGCCGCATTTACGGCCCGAAGAAGAAGTGCCAAGACTGCGTGGAGAAACGGAAAGAGATGGGCGTGTCGATCCTCAGGCCGCCGGCTCCGGACAAGCCCAAGAAGTCCGGCGACGCGAAGTTCGACTTCCGCGACTACGACAAACACCTAGGGCCGGTCATCCGAGGCTTGGACAATCTGGCAAAAGCATACCCGGAAGTGAAAGAGACGGAATACTTCAAGAGTGCATTTGACGCCCTGAATGTGTACGCCACGGCATGGAAGGCTATGCAGCGAATCGCATGGAAACTGCCTCCGGATGCGTTCGTCTGATCAAAGCAAGCAGCTCAGCGAATCCCCTTTGCTTACCCCCACGCGTTTCTATGCGGCATCCCTGCCTCGACCCAGGCGACGATCTCGGCATGGCGCCACCGTTTGCTGGCCCCGAGCTTGACCCCCGCCGGCAAGCGCCCCAGAGCGTCATCCCGGCGTAAGGATGCAACCGAACGCCGCAGGAGCCGGGAGAGCTCCTCATTGTCCACCAGCAACGGGGGCAGGTCCGGTCGATCGGCACGGGCCCCCCTTCCGGTCGAACGGCCCAGGTCTGACTCCATCGTTTCCATCGCAGATCCTCCAATCAAATCCTACCAGACTCGTAAAGCCACTCCTCGAGCTCGTCTGGAAAGCTGTGCGCGAAATCCCACCACAACAGGGCTCCCGGGCTTGGAGCGGATACGCGATCTTCAAAACGGTGCTGATACCCCCAGATGGCATCCTGCCAAAACCGAGCAAACGTCCGGGAGCCCTTCGGACGCCCGGTGCGCTTACCCTGAAGCTGCGGCGGACTCACACCTTTTGGCGGTCGGTATCCCATCGGGACCTCCAACATTCCGTTCTGCCTTATTGTAGGCGCCCACTGTGGGGCGCATGTGCTCCCATGGGGGGCGCTGTCACCTCCTAATTAAGCAGCCAGCAACAATCGTTGGGTCCTTGCGCACCCACAATCCGGGTCAGAAAGCTACCGCTGATGGCGCGTGCGCGACGCGTGCGAGCGCCTGCGCGCGCGGGACCAGTTAGAAACCGCGCGCACGCGCGTGTGAGAGGGGCGAATACGCGGGTGCAAGTTAGTTACGCATAGGACCCAGGCGCAGAGGCGGGAGGGTCTGGCTAAGTTCCTGGGCTCCTGGAATCGGGTGCCCCCTTTTCGCGCGCCCGCGTGATGAAACGAACCGCGTTTGACCGTTTTGCGTGAAGTGTGGTTGAGTTTTGGCGTCGTTAGCGAACGTTCGCGACGCAGAGCTTAGGCACGGCGGTTTACTTCGGCTGCCGTGCTTTACACACCCTGCAGGATGGAGATTCGACCATGTCCGCATTCGCAAGCCGCAAGACCGTGTGCCCGGTGACCCGTGAGCAGTTCCGGGCGGAAGCCAGGGGCGTCGAGGTGGTCATCAATGGCCAGCCGGTGTTGGCGCAGGTGAAGGAGTTCAGCACGGGGTCGTTTGGGTGGCACCACGGGGACAAGGTGACCATCAAGGTCGGGGAGACGCTGGTGAAGGT
>JBKKAO010000371.1:0-2507 GCA_046714645.1 Burkholderiales bacterium
GGCGGATCGACGGGTGCGGCTTACGCAGCCTCGAAGGGCGCCATCGTCAATCTTACCCGGCAGATGGCCCTGGAATGGGCGCCCACCGTGCGCGTGAATTGTGTATGCCCAGGGGTGATCGAGACGCCCATGACCGCGGAGTTACGCCAAGATCCGGCATGGTCGGAGCGGGTGCTGAAGCGCTATCCGCTCGGCCGCTTCGGCCAGCCCGAAGAGATCGCTGCCGCGATCCTCTTCCTGGCCAGTGATGAGGCGGCGTTCGTGACGGGTGTGGCGTTACCGGTGGATGGGGGTTATACGGCGGCGTAATACGCCACCCCGAAATTCTCACCACGTGCCACAATCGGTCTGCGTAGTGGCACTGACACCGCCCGGGCCTGTACGCTGTCAAGGGTGAGCGTAATTCTTGATTGTTCGTTTTTATTCATCGCAATTTCTCTTGTTCCGCAATTTGCGTTTTGCCAGCAATGCCTTGGTTTTCTGCTATTCGGGTTCGGTACCGGTTACTCGCCCACGAAGTTGGGCTTGCGTTTTTCGACGAACGCCTTGATTCCTTCGCGCGCATCCTTGGTAGTGCTCATTTCGGCAATGACCCGGGTTTCACGTTCCATTTGCGACTCGAGCGTATCGTTGGGGGACATCATGACGAGTTTCTTGATGCCCCCGTAGGCTTGCGTCGGACCCTTGGCGAGCTGCGTCGCGAGTTTAGTTACTTCCGTCATCAGATCGGCCGCGGGTACGACCCGATTTACCAGTCCCCAGTCGAGCGCCTCCTGTGCGGTAAGAACTCGATTGGTCATGTACAACTCCAGGACGCGCCGGCGGCCCAGTAAGCGGGTGAGGAAGAATGTTGAACTGCCATCCGGCGTGAGTCCAATGTGCGTATAGGCGCTGGTGAATTTTGCCGTATCCGAAGCAATTACCAGATCGGCGCATGCCGCCAAACTCAATCCGGCGCCCGCCGCCACGCCGTTGACCGCCGCGATGACCGGCGCACGCAACCACGCGAGCCGAGAAATGCCGGTATGCAAGTCCCCGGTCATTGCGCGAACCAGCAATTCCATGTTGTCGCCGCTCCTCGCGAATTCGGCGACGTCACCCCCCGCGCAAAACGCCCGGTCACCGGTTCCCGTCAATACGACAGCGCGTACCGAACGATCCACGCTGCGACGATTCACGATGTCGTGGAACTCCTTTGTTGCGTGACTATCAATCGCGTTGTACGCCTCTGGCCGGTTAAACGTGATCCAGGCCACGTTATCGCGTATTTCAAACCCCATCGATTTGTAATCCATGTCGCTAGTTCCTCTCTTAGCCAGTGTACGAATCACATAGTACGTGGGTCCGGCGTGCCGTAGGTGTGCGCTGCGGAGCTTGGCTTGCGCTGATTCCAATCAGCGGGTGCACCTCGCGCCTTGCCCTCGGTCTTCCTGCGGGCAACGCGCTCCACGAAATATAGGCCAACGGGCCCTAGAATCCGAGGCACAAGCATTTCCCAAGGAAAGAACTATGGCAGCGGACAATATTCTTAGCGGCAAGGTCGTGCTCGTTACTGGCGCAGGACGCGGCATCGGCCGAGATATCGCACTTCTGGCCGCGGCCCAGGGGGCTAAAGTGGTGGTGAACGATCTGGGCGGCGCGGTCGACGGCGAAGGTGCCGGCAGCGCCGGCCCGGCGCAGGAGGTGGCCGATGAGATCAAGGAGGCGGGCGGTCAGGCCGTGGCCAATACCGACAGCGTGACCGATGTCGCCGCCGCCGAACGCATGGTGCGGCAAACCGTGGAGTCTTTTGGCAAGATCGACGGTGTGGTGAATAACGCTGGCATCCTGCGGGACCGTATCTTTCATCGCATGAGTACGCTGGACTGGGAGCAGGTGATCGGCGCGCACTTGATGGGGAGTTTCTATGTAGCAAAGGCCGCGGCGCAGTATTTTCGAGAGCAGCAATCGGGCGCCTTCGTGCACTTTACTTCAACGTCTGGCCTGGTGGGCAATGTCGGCCAGGCGAATTATTCCGCGGCGAAGATGGGAATCGTGGGATTGTCGAAGTCCATCGCACTCGACATGCAGCGTTTCAACGTGCGCTCGAACTGCGTGTCGCCCTTTGCCTGGAGCCGCATGATCGGCACGATTCCAGTGGAAACCGATGCCCAGAAAGCCCGTGTCGAGAGATTGAAGATGATGACAACGGCGAAGATCGCCCCGATGGTGGTCTATCTTCTCTCGGATGAGGCCCGTGGCGTGAATGGCCAAATCTTCGGTGTGAGGATGAACGAAATCTTCCTCATGAGCCAGCCACGGCCCATCCGTTCCGTGCAACGCTCGGAGGGCTGGACGCCGCAAACCATCGCGGAGCATGCCATTCCCGCGATGCAGAAACACTTCTTTCCCCTGGAGGTATCGGCGGATGTGTTCTCGTGGGATCCGGTGTAACGAGTGATACGCCCCTGAGTCAGCCCCCTGGCACCACCCCGGCGGCAAAACTCTCGATGTGTGCGCAGATATCG
>JBKKAO010000372.1:0-12485 GCA_046714645.1 Burkholderiales bacterium
ACCGCGGCGAAGGTTCCCAGCAGTACTCCTATGGCGAAGCCCAAATAAGGTACAAAACTGAGCATACCGGCGAGCAGTCCAATGGACAACGCACCATGCAAGCCCACGATCCACAGGCCGCTGCCGTAGATCGCGCTCAGGGCCACCATCACCGACAACTGGCCTCGTAAGAATTCACCCAAGACCGAATCGATTTCACTGGCGATGGCGCTTATGTCCGGGAGGAGACGGCGTGGAATCAATCCGGCGATCATGCCGGTGAACCGGTGCCAGTCCCGAAGAAAGAAGAACAACGCGATGGGGAGCAAGACCAACATTCCGATGAAACCCAGCAAGGCCAAACCGCTGGCCCCCAAGGTGGGCAATAGGGTCGCGAGTAAATGAGCGGCGGACTGGAAGTTCTTGGCCAGGGCCTCCTTCAATTTCATCCACCCTTCTCCCGCGGTGAGACCCGTGTGCTCGGTGATCCACGGCAAGGCCGTGTGCCGCAACCAATCCAGCAAGGCCGGCACCTTGGCAGACAAGATCGCCGTCTGATCGATCACAAGAGGCACCAGCACCACGATCAATCCCACCATGATCAATATCACCAGCGTCATGACTAGCACGACAGCCAAGGACCGCGGCAGCCCCTTGCGTTGCATGCAATCGACCATGGGGGTGCAGATGTAGGCCAGAATCGCGGCCGCGACGAAGGGCGCCAATATGGGCGCCAGCAGGTGGACTAGCAATGCCAGTGCGATGACTGCCGCAGCATAGGCAAGGTAACGAATCAAATTCGGCCGGGTAGTATCCATATCCAGTAGAATGCGCGCCGCACTATAACAGTGCGAATCGAGATCGTGCGAACCTAGCGCTGTGCAACAGCGCGCTCAGACTGCCGCCATCCGGTTTGCCAACACCGGGTTCGGGCGCGCAATGGTGGCGAATGGTAACGCAGATGAAGTGGGTGCCGTTGCCACCTCTCATTTTCCCCGCCATACACCTCACGTCACTTAACTCTTACAACACATGGCCTCTTCGCAAGACTCTCGTTCTGGCCTTTCCTACCGTGACGCCGGGGTCGATATCGACGCGGGTGATAGCTTGGTGACACGCATCAAACCTCTGGCGCGCAAGACCCTGCGTGAGGGCGTGCTGGCGGGCATCGGCGGATTCGGTGCGCTGTTCGAGGTTCCTAGGCGTTACCGCCAACCTGTTCTGGTCTCTGGGACCGACGGTGTGGGGACCAAGCTCAAGCTCGCCTTCGCGCTGAACCGCCACGACACGATAGGCATCGATCTCGTCGCCATGAGCGTGAACGATATCCTCGTGCAAGGCGCGGAACCCTTGTTCTTCCTGGATTATTTCGCCTGCGGCAGGCTTCACGTGAATACCGCAGTGCAGGTCATAGGCGGCATCGCCCGCGGTTGCGAGCAAGCAGGCTGCGCGTTGATTGGCGGCGAGACCGCCGAAATGCCGGGAATGTATAGCGAAGGCGAGTACGACTTGGCGGGCTTCGCCGTGGGCGTGGTGGAGCGCGATGGCATCATCGATGGCCGCCGCATCGCACCGGGAGATGTCCTCCTAGGACTGGGCAGCAGCGGGGCCCATTCCAACGGTTATTCGCTCATTCGCAAGATCATCGAGCACTCCAACACGGATCTGTCCACCGCCGTGGACGGACAGCCCTTAGGGGACTTGTTGATGGCCCCCACGCGAATCTACGTGAAACCTTTGCTAGACCTTATGCGTAAGACCGAACTCAAAGGCCTCGCGCACATCACCGGTGGCGGATTGCTGGAGAACGTGCCGCGCATTCTTTCCGGCGAACTCAAGGCGGTGATCGACCGCGCCTGTTGGCCGCGGCCCGCGCTATTTCGTTGGCTGCAAGAGACCGGACGAGTAGCCGATGAAGAAATGCATCGCGTGTTCAACTGCGGCATTGGGATGGTGGTGGTGGTCAGTCCCGGCGACGCCGACGCCACCCTGGCCGCCTTGAGTACGGCCGGTGAAACGGTTTACCGCATTGGCGAGATTAAATCGCGCGCCCAAGGCGAGAAGCCCACGATCGTGCGATGAAGAGCATCGTCATCTTGATCTCTGGCCGCGGCAGCAATATGGAGGCGCTGGTCGAATCGGATGTGAAGGCGCGGTTTGCCGCGGTGATCTCCAACACGCCTGGCGCTCAAGGCTTGGCCATCGCTCAGGCACGCGGGATCCCCACGGCGGTGATCGATCACCGAACCCACGCTGCGCGCGAGTCCTTCGATCTCGCCCTCTTGAAATACATCGAACCCTTCCAACCGGACTTGATCGTGCTCGCCGGGTTCATGCGGATACTGACCGATGGCTTCGTGCAGGCATTCGAAGACCGCTTGATCAACGTCCACCCTTCCCTGCTCCCCGCTTTCCCCGGTACGCACACCCATCAACGCGCCCTGGACGAAGGCGTCAAAGTGCACGGCTGCACCGTGCACTTCGTCACGCCGGCCTTGGATAGCGGTCCGATCATCGCGCAGGCCGCGGTGCCGGTGTTAGACGAGGACACCGCCGAAACCCTCGCCGCCCGTGTACTGGCGCAGGAGCATCGCATCCTTCCACGCGTGGTGCGCTGGTTTGTCGAGGGTGAGATACATCTCGACGGCCGGCGGGTTCGAGTGTCCGCCGCGAGGCAACACCAGTGCGCACTAATCTCTCCGGCTTTTTCATGACACGACTCCTCCTGCTCCTTTCATTCGTGATGCTCCCCTTGCCCGCGGTGGCCGCCGGCCTACCGAACCGTGTGGAGATCCAGTACAAGGTGTCATGGAATGGGATGACCATCGGACAAGCGCAAGACCAGTTCGAGCATGACGGCAAGCAATTCAGCATCATCTCCCATACCAAAACCGTGGGCATGGCGGCCATGCTTCACAAACTCACTATCCGGCGAGAAAGCCGGGGAACCATCACCAAGACCGGGTTGCAGCCGGGAAGCTTTATCGAAGAACGCACGAAGAAACCGAAAAAGTCCGCGCGCTTCGATTGGGAAACCATGCAACTCACGCTGGACAGCGGCAACGGAGCGAAAACACTGCCGATGCCCGGCCACGCCTTCGATCAATCCTCCTTCGCTTGGAGCTTCGCTTTCGATCCACCCGATGGCAAGGAGGGCAAGGTGGCCTTAACGGACGGCCGCAAGCTCTCCGAATACCGCTACGCCGTCGTGGGGAAAGAAAAACTCAAGACCGCCGTTGGTGAGTTGGATACGGTGCATGTGAGAAAAATCCTGGAGCCCGGCGACAAGCGCGGATTCGAGTTTTGGCTCGCGACCCAGAATCACTTTCTCCCCGTTAGGATTTTGTTTACCGACGATGATACAACCGTGGACTCCATCGTGACTCAGTTGAGTCCGCCGGCGAAGCTCTAAGGTGTCCGCGCGCTGGACTCCTGGGCTGTTCCTCGCCGCGAGCGCGGTGTTACAAGAAGTGCTGAGCTTCGCGCAACCCGCGGATGCAGTGCTTGGGAATTTCTTTCGCATCCGCCGGCAGCTGGGGCAAAGAGACCGGAGCCTCATCGCGGATATGGTCTATGCCGTACTGCGCCACCGGCGTTGGTTGGAATTGCTGAGCGGCACTACAACGGCGCGCCGCATGTTGCTAGCAGCGCTGGTCAAGCTCGAAGGACAATCTTTGAACGTCATCGAGCATTTCGCGAAGCAAGATGAGCTCGCGTGGCTGGCGGAAGTTAAGGCCGCCAAGCGCGAGGGGCTACCCGCTCCCATCCGGTTCGATCTTCCGGATTGGGTATACGACAAACTATGCACGCAATTTGCGGCCGGTGAGGTGGAATCTTTGGGTCGCGCGCTGCAGCGCCCGGCGCCGCTTGATCTACGGGTCAACACCATGAAGACGACCCGGGTGCTAGCCATCGAAAGGCTGCGCGCGGACGGGATTGGATGCGAGCTCACCCGGCATTCGCCTGTGGGGATTCGGTTAGCGGAAAAGCCCGCCATCAACCGGCATCCGTTGTTTGAAAGCGGGGCGATTGAAGTACAAGACGAAGGTAGCCAGCTGCTCGCATTTCTCGTCGCGCCTCGCCGGCAGGACATGGTGGTGGATTTTTGCGCCGGGGCCGGCGGCAAGACCCTTGCCTTGGGGGCGATGATGCATTCTCAGGGTAGGCTCTACGCCTTCGACGTTTCGGACAAACGCCTAGGCAATTTGCGCCCGCGCCTGAAGCGTTCCGGATTGAGTAACGTGTTTCCACAGCGCATCGCAGGAACCAACGATTCCCACGTCAAGCGGCTCGCCGGCAAGGTCAACCGCGTGCTGGTCGATGCGCCTTGCAGCGGGCTGGGGACGCTGCGCCGCAATCCCGACCTCAAGTGGCGCCAGAGCGAGGCAGATATTGCCGAGATGACGACCAAACAATCCGAGATATTGAATTCGGCGGCGAAGCTGCTCAAGCCTGGGGGCCGTTTGGTCTACGCCACTTGCAGCCTCCTTCACGAGGAGAACCAGGCGGTGGTGGAGTCCTTCCTCGCCAGTCAAGCGGAGTTTCGCGTCATCAACGCCTGCGATACGCTCAAACCCTTAGGCGTCGAGATCGATACCGGACCCTATCTCAGCCTGCGGCCCGATCTGCATGAAACCGACGGATTCTTTGCCGCGGTGATGGAGCGCGC
This sequence comes from Burkholderiales bacterium, assembly GCA_046714645.1. Lineage (GTDB taxonomy): Bacteria > Pseudomonadota > Gammaproteobacteria > Burkholderiales > SHXO01 > SHXO01. The sequence continues at coordinate 4,649 of JBKKAO010000372.1, forward strand.
AAGCCCTAGGGTCCATGGAATCAAGCACACACTTTCGTAATCTAGTGAGCGCTTTTTTCGCCGAGTTGGAGAAAACCACCATCCTCTGGCAGCTTGGCATCGTCGCCGCGAGCCTCGCTATCGCATGGCTGCTGAGCCGGTCCTTACGCGCTCGGCTTGCAACCACTAAGGCTTCCGCTGCCTCCGCTCAGTTTGGCGTTGGCGGCGCGCACCGGTTATTGTTTCCGCTCTGTGCACTACTGTGCGTGGTGGCGGGCCGCTACGCCCTGTCTCACCTTGTCGTGAGCGTCGCGCTGCTTAATTTGGCCGTACCGCTATTGGCGTCGCTCGCGCTCATTCGCGCCATCGCCTATTTGCTGCGCACGGCCTTCGGCGAATCGCAATGGCTCGTAGTCTCCGAACGCGCCTTGGCGTGGGTGGTATGGATCGGTGTCGCCCTCCACATCACAGGCGTGCTGCCTGACATCACGGCCGCGCTGGACGGCATTAACTTCGAGATGTCCGGCAAGCGAATTTCCTTGCTCACGATTCTCCAAGCGCCCATCGTAGTGGCGGTGGCCGTGGTCCTGGGACTTTGGATTGGGCGTCTCATCGAGCGGCGCTTGATGGGTGCCGATGAGGTCGATCTCAACGTACGCGTAGTGCTATCCCGCCTGGTGCGCATCGTGTTGCTCGTGGTGGCAGTGCTGATCGCTCTGCCCGCCCTAGGCATCGATGTGACGGTGCTATCGGTGTTTGGAGGCGCGCTGGGTGTTGGCATTGGCTTCGGCTTGCAGAAGGTCGCGAGCAACTACGTCAGCGGCTTCACCATCTTGCTGGACCGGTCCATCAGACCAGGGGCGCTCGTCACCATCGAGAACTACTACGGACAAGTCACGAAGGTCGCGGCACGCTATGTAGTGGTGCGCGGCCTGGATGGCACCGAGGCCATCGTGCCCAACGAAACCGTGATCACCTCTATCGTGGTCAATCACTCCTACTCGGATCCGCGGGTGCGCATGGATCTGGCCGTGCAAGTGAGCTACCGCAGCGACGTCGAGCGCGTGCTGTCATTGTTGCTCGATATCGCCAAGGCGCACCCGCGCGTGTTGCAGCACCCCGAACCCATGGCACTGCTGAACCGTTTCGGTGACAGCGGTATCGATCTTGAGCTCTATGTTTGGATTTCGGATCCGGAAGCCGGGAAGGCCAATGTGCAATCGGACATTTACCGGGAGATCTGGAAGGCGTTTCAACGCGAAGGCGTTGAAATTCCCTATCCTCAGCGAGAAATTCGCGTAATGCGGGACTCCCATCCGCCCGGCGGGCTTCCCGCAGGGCCGTAGGCTCATATTCAGTTTCCAGTCCGCGAACCGTAATCTGAGTGCAGTCCCCGCGCGACCTGTGGGCTAGCTGTTGTTGGTATGAGCTTCGCCTGGACTTGGATTTTAGGTACAATGCGCGCGGTTATCCCTTCGATTCAATCTTCCGGCATCCCTTAATGGACCTCATGCTCACTTTGCTGTCCGGCGTCGTTTCCCTGCCATGGTGGGGCTATGTGGTGTTGGCGCTGGTGTTAACGCACAACACCAACGCCTGTGTCACCATCTACCTGCACCGCCATCAAGCTCACCGCGGTTTGGATCTCCATCCTGCTGTAAGCCACTTTTATCGTTTCTGGCTCTGGATGACCACGGGCATGGTCACCAAGGAATGGGTCGCCATTCACCGGAAACACCATGCGAAGTGCGAAACCGAAGAGGATCCTCACAGCCCGCAGGTCTATGGCATCCGCAAAGTGCTCTTGGAAGGATCTGAACTCTACCGCGCCGCATCCAAAGATAAAGAATTGCTCTCCAAGTATGGACACGGCACGCCCGATGATTGGATCGAGCGAAACCTCTACAGCAAGCATGCAGCCCTGGGGATCACCCTCATGGCCGTCATCGATATCGTGCTTTTCGGTCCTATCGGGCTGACCATTTGGGCGGTACAGATGCTGTGGATCCCCGTCACGGCGGCAGGCGTTATCAATGGCGTGGGCCATTTCAAAGGCTACCGTAACTTCCAGACTGAGGACGCCAGCACGAATATCGTTCCCTTTGGGATTTTGATTGGCGGAGAAGAGTTGCATAACAACCATCACGCTTATGCTTCGTCGGCGCGTCTGTCGAACAAATGGTACGAGTTCGATATAGGTTGGTTCTATATCTGCGTGCTGGAGATTCTCGGCCTCGCGCAGGTCAAGAAAGTGGCGCCTTCCATGCGCATCCAACTTCCCAAACCGCGCTGCGACCTACACACTCTACAGGCTGTGATTACCCATCGCTACGATGTGGCCGCGCGCTTCGCCAATACCTTGAAGCAGGCGTGCGCGGTGGAGATTGGAAAATTGAAGGATCGTGGCCTCGCCATCGACACCGGCATGTTCCGCAAGTGGCTGCATCGCGATCCCGCCGCCTTGACCACGAACGAAAAGGCGAAGCTGGATGAGGTCCTCAAGACCAGCAAGGTACTGGAGACCATTTACACCATGCGGCATGAACTGACCGGTGTGTGGAAGCGCTCCACGGCCTCGAAAGAGCAGTTGTTGCATCTCCTGGAGGACTGGTGTCATCGTGCCGAGCGTAGCGGCATATCGCAGCTACGGGAGTTTTCGACCCAGTTGCGAGGGTACGCGACCGCATAGTTCACGTCGTCCTAAGTAAAAAAAGCCCGCATCCGCGGGCTTTTTTTACATCTGAAGCGCCGAACTTACTTCAGCTTGGTTTCTTTGTAGCTCACATGCTTACGCGCCACAGGATCAAACTTCTTGATCTCCATCTTTTCGGGCATCGTGCGCTTGTTCTTAGTAGTGGTGTAGAAGTGCCCTGTGCCGGCCGATGACTCCAATTTTATTTTTTCACGCATCTTGTCTACTCCTTAGACTAGCTCATCGCGAGCACGGATCTCAGCCAGGACGACGTCTAGACCTTTCTTGTCGATAGTACGCAAACCAGCCCGCGACACCCGCATCCGAATCCAGCGCTTCTCGTCCTCGAGCCAAAACCGCCGGGACTGTAAGTTAGGCAGGAACTGGCGGCGCGTCCGGTTGTTTGCATGGGAGACATTGTTCCCCTTGACCGGCCGCTTGCCGGTGACTTCACATACTCGTGCCATGGGTTAGGTTCTCGTGACCGCGAAATGTACGTAACGTACGAAAGAGGCGTTTTATAGCATGGAACGGGATGCCCCTCAATAGCGAAGCACTAAAACCGCTACAACAGGCCGCGCTCGGCGAAGGACAGGATGGTGGAACCACCCACCACGAAATGATCCAGGACCCGCACTTCGACCAAGTCAAGGGTGCGCTTGAGAGTCGCCGTCAGCATCTCATCCGCCCGGCTCGGTTCCGCCACGCCCGATGGATGATTATGCGCGAAGATCACGGCCGCGGCGTTGTGAGCCAGCGCGCGCTTGACGATCTCGCGAGGGTAGACGCTGGTTTGGGTCAGCGTCCCGGAGAACAACTCCTCGGATGCGATGACCCGGTGCTGTGCATCGAGAAAAACCGCCACGAATACCTCGCGGTCCCGGTTCATGAGACTAAGACGCAGATAATCCTTCACCGCCTGGGGGGAATTCAGGGAATCCCTCTGGCGTAGCTCCCCCAAGAGCACCCTCGCAGCCAGTTCCTTGATCGCCAAGATTTGAACAAGCTTGGCGGGGCCGAGCCCCTTAATTTTGCTCAGCGCTTCGGGAGCCGAAGCGAACAACCCCGCGACCCCGTCAAAGGCGTTGAGTAGATCCTGTCCCAATTGGATAGCATTCTTCCCCCGCACCCCGGTGCGAAGAAAGATAGCCAGCAATTCCGCATCATTCAAGCTAGACGGACCTTGCTTAAGTAGCTTCTCCCGCGGCCGTTGATCCTGCGGCCAAGTGCTGATGGACATCAGACCCTCCACCCAAAGTTGCTATGAGTCGCGGGCTATACTACCGCGCCCCACGAGTACGACAGCGATGAATCAAATCCCCTTCCCAAAACGAATCCTACTGGGCCTCACAGGTGGAATCGCCGCCTTCAAGTGCGCGGAATTGACCCGCCTACTGGTTCAGGACGGTTGGGATGTTCAAGTAGCCATGACCGATGCGGCCACACGCTTTATCACGCCGCTGACCCTGCAAGCGCTGTCGGGCAAGCCGGTCCACACGAGCATGTGGGACAGCGGCGCCCACAACGGCATGGGGCATATCGATTTGTCGCGAGACCGAAGCCTGATCCTCATCGCTCCGGCCAGCGCGGACTTCCTCTCCAAGCTTGCGCGTGGTGCCGCCGGCGATCTGTTATCCGCGCTGTGCCTTGCGCGCCAGTGCCCGCTCATGGTCGCACCCGCGATGAACCGGCAGATGTGGGATAACCCCGCGACACAACGCAATATCGCGCAGCTTCGATCGGACGGCGTGCTGGTTGCCGGCCCGGCGGCGGGCGAGCAAGCCTGTGGCGAGGTCGGTCTGGGCCGCATGCTGGAAGCGCACCAGTTGGTTCAGGAAATCGGCCGGGCGCTCGCCCAGAAGATGATGGCTGGCAAGACGGTGCTGCTCACTGCGGGGCCGACCTTCGAGCCCATCGATCCCGTGCGAGGGATTACCAATCGCAGCTCCGGAAAAATGGGCTACGCCTTGGCACAGGCCGCGCTGGAAGGTGGTGCCGAGGTGACGATCATCTCGGGCCCCAGCACGCTAGAGGCCCCGTTTGGGGTCCGCGTGGTGCCCGTAACGACTGCTGCTCAGATGCTGGAGGCGGCGCAAGCCTATGCCGGCTCAGCGGACGTTTTCATTGCGGTGGCGGCCGTGGCCGACTACCGCGCCGCCACCGCCAGTGCACGGAAGATGAAGAAAGGCACCACGACGTTGTTGCTGGAATTGGAGCCCACGACGGATATTTTGGCGACCATTGCATCGCAACCCAATGCTCCTTTTTGCGTGGGTTTTGCCGCCGAGAGCGAGGACCTCGACACCCATGCCCAAGACAAACGTAGGAGAAAAAAACTGCCGCTCCTGATCGGGAATATCGCGCAAGATGCCATAGGCGCCGACCACAGCGAGGTCGTCCTCTATGACGATACGGGCCGGCATCCCCTCCCCAGGGCCCCGAAGATCGAAAATGCCCGGCGTATCGTGACGCATATCGCACAACTTCTCAATCACCGCTCCAAGACGCCATGAGAACCATCGATATTCGGATCCTCGACGCCAGATTGCGCGAGTTTCCTCCAACCTATGCGAGCGCCGGTGCGGCGGGACTGGATTTGAGGGCGTGCACGGCGCAGACCTTGGAGCTCCATCCAGGGCACACGGAACTTATTCCCACGGGTATCGCCCTCCACTTGGCGGACCCAGGACTGGCCGCCATGGTCTTACCCCGGTCGGGTCTAGGCCACAAGCATGGCGTCGTGCTGGGAAATTTGGTGGGCCTGATCGACTCCGACTATCAAGGGCAGATTTTCGTGTCGGCCTGGAACCGGAGCGCAAAAGCCTATTTACTCCAACCCTTGGAGCGTATTGCCCAGCTTGTCATCGTTCCCGTACTTCAAGTGCAGTTCAGACCCGTCGCCGAATTCACGCACAGCAACCGTGGAGCGGGCGGGTTCGGAAGCACTGGCCGAACATGAAAACGGCCGGTAAAACCGGCCGTTTCAACCCATCACTGCCTGCCGCTTATTGTTCTTTATAGGGATCGTCGATCTCGCCGGCCGCGATGCGGCGCTTTTCCTCAACCCGCAAGAACGTCACTACGGCCATAATCTCCTCGGCGCTCATGGTCGTTCCAAAGGCACCCATGGTGCCTCCCATGGAACGATTGGTGACGCCCACGGCAATGACCGTATAGATTCCCGTGTTGGTGTTGCCGGAATAGGGGAACTTTCCGCACGTCAGGCAAGGACCCTTACCTCCTTTACCACCGCCGCCGTGGCAGAAGGAGCAACGTTGCGCGTACTTCTCGCGCCCCAACTCGATGACTTTTGCGTCGCTCGTGGGCAACTCCATGTCGTTCTCATTCATCTTGTGCTGAGCCGCGGCGGGTTGCACGAATAGCAATCCCAAAGACAGCGCAAGAAAGACCGGCGCGAGGACCTTTACCACTATTGCATTCAGACCTTTCCACATTTTCTAACTTACCTCCCTAAAATTATCAACGAGAGACCACTTCGAAAAAAGGCATGCCGTAGCTCTCGACGATGGGTTTGATCTTCCCCGCCGCCACAAGCTTATCAATGCTCTGATTCAGAAATTCTAGCAGCGGCTTGTCTTCCCTACGTACCACAAAGGAACTATTCGTCCGATGCTCGGGTTTGGGTACATAACCTTGCACCAAATGAAATTTTCCTTCCGGAAACTCCTTCTTCGCCACGGCGATGGCGGGTGACCACACCATGGCGGCGTTGACCTCGCCTTTGCTCATCCCCTGCATCAAGCGGCGGTTGTTGAGGTAAAGCTCACGCGGCACTTGATTCATGAACAAGTAATCGTCAATGGGAGTGGACATCGGTACGCCCACCTTGACGTTGCTCTTCTTGGCCTCGTCGAGCGATTTGATGCCTTCGGCCTGCCCCTGCACCATCATGACGTATCCCAAACTCATGTAGGGCTTGGAGAAGACCAGTTCCTCCGGGAGAAAGTCTTCCTCTCCATTGTCCGACAAACCGACAAACACGTCGCAGCGCTTGCGCAGGATGGAGTTTCTGAAGGCTCTTCCGGTGCCACCGCGTGTTCCCGTATCCGCCCAGACCATCTCGACCTCCATCCCCGCTTCCTTGGCGATGGCGTTTAGGATCTGAACATCGAAACCGGGATCACTATAGGACTGCTGCGAATAGGGCCAAGAATAGGGATCCGCACACCCCAGCAACTTCTTCTTGGCTTTCGATCTTTCAAAGGTATCCGCAATTTCATCGGGATCCTTCTCTTGCGAAAACACGCCAACCGACCCGAGTGAAAGCAGCGCGCCTACTACGATACAACTGAATAACTTTTTCATTGGACTCCTCAACTAACGGGAAGGGACAGGGACTCTCTTTGAGAGTCCCGCCTCTTAATCCGTTCCCGGGGATGCGTGTTTGTAGCCTACAACGACCCAGACGCCGTACGGCCTACAAACAAGATACCGGCGGCGGTGTCGTAACCAAAAAGAAGGGAGGGCTCTCGCCCTCCCTTCCAACTTACCACTTGATCAAAACGCTAAGACTATCCCTAGTTCTGGACCTTGAACACCATCAGGCCACCGCCCTTGGTGTTTTTCTTCAGGAAGTCGGCATAGTACAGAGGCCAGATACCGCCGCCGCCCGCACCGTACACGATAGAGACATACTGGGTGCCGTCAGCCGTGTAGGTGGTCGGGTTACCATGGACACCAGATCCTACGTTGAAGCTCCACAGATGCTCGCCGGTCTCATCGTCCAGCGCGCTGAAGTAGCCCTCTGGATCACCGTAGAACACCAAGCCGCCAGCCGTAGCCAAAATGCCGCTGGTGGCCGGGTAGCTCTGGGACTTGCTCCAGGTGGGCTTACCGGTTGCGGCATCAAAGGCCTTGATCATGCCAGCGCCCGCGTTGAAGGTCAGGACCTTCGCGCCCAGGTACCACTCACCACGCTTCCATTCCATTTTCTTGGCTTGGAGGTCCATGGCGAAGTCGTACACGGGAACGTAGACCATCTTCGTGCGGTGGCTGTAAGCCATCGGGTGCCACTCTTTACCGCCGTCCAGGGACGGAGCGATATCGGTGGTGACCTTGTCGTACACGACGTCCTTCTCAGGCCAGTTGTACACCGGCTTGCAGTTATTGGACGTATTGAGCGGCTTGGTCCAGTTCACGCGTTGC
>JBKKAO010000373.1:0-4512 GCA_046714645.1 Burkholderiales bacterium
ACTCAATGCAGAGAAAGGCGATCTGGACTACTTGTGCTTCGAGACCATGGCGGAGGCCACTGTCTCCGCCGCCCAGGTGCGCGCGCGGCGCGACCCTAGTTTTCCGGGCTACGACACCTATCTCGACGACCGCATGAAGGCGGTGTTGCCGGCTTGCTTGAAGCGCGGCACGAAGATCGTCACGAACCAGGGATGGATCAACCCCAACGGCGCCGCGGAGCGCATCGTTTACTGGTTGCGGCACTTCGGCGCCAAGGGTATCAAGGTCGCGGCCATATCCGGCAGCGTGATCAATGATCGCGTGTTAGAGCTCACGGACACGATTTTGGAGAACGGCAAGCCCACATCATCGCTGGCGGATCAGATCGCGTCCGCCGAGGTCTACCTCGGTGCCGAGCCCATCGTCGATGCGTTGAAACAAGGTGCGCACATCGTGGTGACGGGACGCGCCGCGGACCCTTCGATCTTCATGGCGCCTATGATGGTCGAATTCGGCTGGGACGCGCTCGATCATGCCAAGCTTGGCGCCGGAAACGGCATCGGACATTTGATGGAATGCGGCGCGCAAATCACCGGCGGCTATTTCGCCGATCCGGGATTCAAGGACGTGCCGCAACCGTGGAACCTGGCCTTTCCCATCGCGGAGGTGGAGGCTAACGGCAACGCTGTGATCACCAAGGTGGCGGGCACCGGCGGGGTGGTCAATTTGCAAACCGTCAAAGAGCAGATGCTCTATGAGGTGCACGACCCGGGCTATTACATCACACCCGATGTGGTGGTGGATTTCACTACTGCACGTTTGGAGCAAGTGGGCGTGAATCGCGTGCGTGTCACCCATATAGGCGGCAAGCCCCGCACGCCTACGCTTAAGGTTTCCATCGGGTGCATCGAAGGCTTTATCGGCGAGGACATGTTCTTCTACGCCGGCCCAGGTGCCTTGCGGCGCGCGCAATTGGCCAAGCGAATACTGGAGGAGCGCTTCAAGATCGTGGGGCTCGACGCCGAGGAGGTGCGCATCGATTTCCTCGGCCTGAACGCCATTCATGGAGACATGACACCGAGCGATGCTCCGGAACCCTACGAGATCGCGGTGCGGGTGGCTGCGCGCACCAAAACCAAAGAGGAAGCCATCAAGGTGGGCCGCGAAGTGGACGGCATGGCCGTGTCGGGAGTGGGCATGACCGGTAAGCGCGTGCCCCATCAAGACCGTACGCGCGAGATCATCGGCGTTTGGTCTTCGCTGGTGCCGCGGGAGAAGATTCAACCCACCATTCGATACTTCGAGAGCTAATCCATGCGAGTTCAACTGCGACACCTCGCCCACGCGCGCTCCGGCGACAAGGGCAATACGTCCAACGTTTGCGTTATTGCTTACGCGAAAGAGTTTTATCCGTACCTCAAGGAGCAACTCACCGCCGAGGGCTTCAAGGCCCATTACGCCGGAGTAGTTAAGGGACGTGTGGATCGGTTTGAAGCCGGTAATCTAGACGCGTTGAATTTTGTCGCGCAAGAGGCTCTGGGCGGAGGCGTGTCGCGTAGCTTATGTTTGGACAATTATGGAAAGGCGCTTTCCTCACGAATACTTTCTTTCGAGATCGAGGTTCCGCAGGCGTTACGCCCGCTTCTGGTGGGCGTCGAATAGCACGCATAAGTTCCAGACACCTTCGCCGTACGTCCTCCCTCACCCCAACCCTCGCCCCGCACGCGGGGCGAGGGAGTAGGTGCGCCAGTCGCGATAGCGTGCGAATGACTTAACCCCTTTTGCAAAAACTCCGCGTTTATAGGCAGGGTTTCAACAAAAGGAGAAGGTCATGGCCCGGTTGCGCAAGATAGTTGGCGTTGCATTAGTCCTCACGCTGTTCGCTTGCTCCGCGCCGGAGCAACAGACCAGTGATCAAAGTAACACGATGCCTCCGCCGCCAAAGGAGGCCAGCACGACCTCGCCGGACGATGAGATCATCGCACCTTCAAAACCGCTACAGCCCCGCGATGGCCCTCAAGCCCTCGACAAGTACAGCGTGATCGCGGAAAAGGAGAATGACCGCCTCGCGAAGAGCAGCGTACTACTGGCACGGCGCGCGCGGGAAGAAGAAAAACGCTTGTTCGGCGAATCCGGTCCGGTTGCGCAGCGCGCAATTCAGCCAGCCGCGGCGTCCCCCGCAATGCCGGCCGATGGGTTCTCCCGCTACTCCATCACTCCGGAGAATACGGAGAAGTACCAACGCCTCGACCAAAGCTCCGTAAAACTTGTCGCCGAGCATCCGGTATCCACTTTCAGCATCGATGTGGATACGGGCTCCTATGCGAACGTGCGCCGCTTTCTGAACGAAGGACAGTTGCCGCCTAGGGATGCGGTGCGCGTGGAAGAATTGATCAACTACTTTCCCTATGCCTACGCCGGCCCGTCGAGCCCCGGCGAGCCCTTCGCCGTGCATACCGAAATCGCCGCCACGCCTTGGAACCCCGAGACGCACCTACTACGCATCGCGATCAAAGGGAAGGACTTGTCGAAAGAGTCACTGCCGCCAGCCAATCTGGTCTTCTTGATCGATGTATCCGGCTCGATGGATGAGCCCAACAAGTTGCCCTTGCTCAAGTCCGCCTTCACACTTTTCACGAGAGAGCTTCGCCCGCGAGACAAAGTAAGTATGGTGGTCTACGCGGGGGCCTCCGGTGTCGTGCTGGAACCCACTTCCGGCGAGCACCAAAAGAGAATTCTGTCGGCGTTGGAGCGCCTCTCCGCGGGCGGTTCAACCCACGGCGCGGCGGGCATCGAGCTGGCCTACGCAGTGGCGCAACAAGCCTTCATTCCGGGCGGCATCAACCGGGTGTTGCTGGCCACGGACGGGGACTTCAATGTGGGCGTAACCAACTTCGAGGCGCTCAAGAATCTTATCGAGCAAAAACGCAAGACGGGGATTTCCCTTTCCACCCTGGGTTTCGGCACAGGGAACTACAACGATCACTTGATGGAGCAACTGGCCGATGTGGGCAACGGCAACTACGGCTACGTCGACACCCTCAACGAAGCGCGCAAGAGCCTGGTGGAAGAGTTCACTTCCACGCTCGCCACCATCGCCAAGGACGTGAAGATTCAGATCGAGTTCAACCCGGCCGCGGTGGCCGAGTACCGTCTTATCGGCTACGAGAACCGCGCGCTCAATCGCGAGGACTTCAACAACGACAAGATCGACGCGGGCGAGATCGGTGCGGGGCACACGGTGACAGCGCTCTACGAGCTACGTCTCCACGGCCAAGGCAAGAGTCTTATCGATCCGCTGCGTTACCAGCCGAGCACCCGACGGGCTGCGCGCACGGACGAACTGGCACTATTGCGCCTGCGACACAAGGACCCGGAGGGGGACGACAGCCAGTTGATGGAGGTCCGTATCCGCATGCAGGAGGGTCGTAGAAACCTGGAGACCGCTTCACCGGAGTTTCGCTTTGCCGCAGCGGTCGCGGCCTTCGGCCAGGAGTTGAGGGGCGGAAAGTATCTCGGCAAGTACGCGTTCGAAGACATTCACCACCTCGCCCAGAGCGCGATCTCCGAGGACAGATTCGGTTACCGCAAGGAGTTTCTGGGTTTGGTGAAAACAGCGAGGGCGTTGGCGGCGAATTCCGAGTCTCGCCTCGATCTCGAACTCGCCCAATAGCCAGTGAGGTTGTTCGAAGGGGGGTGCTTCACCTCCCTCCTCCCTCCTCACGCCCTTTTGAGTCTGCTCACGAAGTGCTTGCGCAGCTTATCCACCTTGGGCTCCACGACGAAGCGGCAGTAGGGCTGGTTGGGATTTTTCTGGAAGTACTCTTGATGGTAGGCCTCGGCCACGAAGAACTCGGTGGCCGGGGTCACCTCGGTGACAATGGCGTCCTTGAAGACTTGGTCCTTGGCCAGCCGCGCGATCTTCTCTTGGGCGGTGCGTTTCTGCTCATCGGAATGGTAGAAGATGGCGGAACGGTACTGCGTTCCCACGTCATTGCCCTGCTGGTTTAACGTCGTGGGATCGTGGATCACGAAGAACATATCCAGCAAGTCGGAGAATGAAACCACCTTCGGGTCGAAGAGGATTCGAGCCACCTCGGCGTGTCCCGTGCCGCCACCACACACCGCTTGATAGCTAGGGTTCGGCAGGGCGCCGCCCATGTAGCCCGACTCGACGCGTTCCACGCCTGTTACCTGCCGCAGCGCTGCTTCGATGCACCAGAAGCAGCCGCCAGCCAATGTGGCGATCTCGCGCCCCGGTTCGTTGCTGTTCATTTTATGGTCTCTCTTTTCCGTGAATCTCGAATGGCTCGGAGGTGATCGGGGCTGATCACTCCGGCTCGACAGCACGAAGCAATAGACGTGCTCTAGTCTCTTATCACTCAACTGTTGACGGAATTGGAGAAGATTTTGAACGAACGACACTCTCTCTGGGGGATAAACAAGGGGGCCACCCCTTGTTCGTAACATGAATCTATTTCCGGCACAACCGTCACGCTGTTTGGTTCCGGCTCCGCCGACTTGGGATACGC
>JBKKAO010000374.1:0-5759 GCA_046714645.1 Burkholderiales bacterium
GGGCCCGAACGATGCCGACACAGCCATGGCCTCCTCGCCGTCGTAGGCGGTGCGGGTGTCGTTGCCCCTCATCGCCAGTTTGATCGCCAAGCTGTCTCCACTGTCATGGTTGTCGTCCACGATCAGAATGCGCAGCGAGGAGTACATTGCGATGGCCTACTCCACGGCGGCCGGTGCCTGCGGCCCGGACCCCTCCACCGCGACCGGCAGCCGCACCACGAACTCCGACCCCTTGCCGAGCCCCTCGCTCTTGGCCTCGATGGTGCCGCCATGCATCTCCACCAAGCGTTTAACCAGCGTCAGGCCGATCCCTAGCCCGCTCTGCGAGCTCTCCCGTGAGCGGTCCACTTGCGCGAACATTTCGTAGATACCGGGTAACTGCTCGGCGGGGATGCCGATGCCGGTGTCCTTGACCGACACCACCACGTCGTTCCCGTGCCTCTCGACTGTCAGCCAGATGCGAGCTCCCGGGTTGCTGTACTTGGCGGCGTTGTTCAAGAGGTTCATAAAGACTTGCGCCAGCCGGGTTAGGTCGGCGTCCACCGTGATGGGCTGCGTGGGCAGCGTGACGGTGAGTTGGTGGCCCCTCTCCTCAATGAGCGGACGGCTGGCTTCGAGCGCAGTGTCCACTACCGCTGCCAGTAGCACTGGGCCGGTGCGCAGTTCGATCCTGCCGCTGGTGACGCGGCTCAAATCCATCAGGTCATCGACCAGCCGGATCAACTGCGTCAACTGGCGCTCCATCATGGAGCGGGCCTGCTCCACGGTCTCCTCCTGTCCGCTCGCCAGCTTCAGAAGTTGCAGGCCGTTGCGAATTGGCGAAAGCGGGTTGCGCAGTTCGTGGGCCAATATTGCCAAGAACTCGTCCTTGCGGCGGCCGGCCTCGGACAATTCGGCAACCAACTGCCGCAACTCGTTCTCCATTCGATTGCGTTCGATACCCAAGGCAATTCCCCTTGCCGCCGACGCCATTGCCGAGAACGCAGCTTCGCCGAGGGGTTGGCGGGCGAACATCGCCATGACGCCGAGCACGCGATCATCGACTACCAGCGGGTAGCCAGCGAAGGCGACCAAGCCCTCCCGCTTGGCCCATTCCTGTTCCGGCACACGCGGGTCGCCTACTACGGCGTTGGTCAGGTAGGGCTTGATCTCTTGGGCGATGAGGCCGATCGTAAACGTCCCGACCGGAACATGGCGCTGCGGCCCATCGACATGCGTGGGCATCCCGGCGCTGGCTCGCAATTCGAGAACGCGGAGGGTTTCGTTCAGCGTCCAGATGCCCGCGAACGCCCCGTCGAGGTTGCGGACCAGGGACCCGGCACAGGCTTGCAACAGTCCTTGCAACGTGTCGTTGCCGGTCAGAGCGATACCGAGCTCGGCTTCGAGCGTGGCGTGGCGCAGTCGTTCCGCCGCTGCTCGTTCGGCCTGCTGGCGGTCGGTGATGTCACGCAGGTAAGCGGTGAAGAGCGGCAGGGTATCGGTGGAGATCTCTGTCACGGCGAACTCGACCGGAAACTCGCTGCCGTCCGCTCGCTGCCCCGTCATCACTACTCGTTGGCCGAGGATGCGGGACTGTCCCGTTTTCATGAAACGCGCCATGCCCCGCCGGTGCCGCTCCCGCAAGGACGGCGGGATGATGATCTCGCCTAGCTCTCGCTGGATCACGTCATCACGGCGGTAGCCAAATGTCCGCTCGGCGGCGGGGTTGAACTCGATGATCTTGCCGTCATGGTCGCAGGTGACGATGCAATCCAGGGCCGTGTCGAGCATAGCTGTCTTGCGGGCCTCGCTCTCGGCAAGATGCCGGGCGGCCTGCCGCTGCTGGCTCACGTCGCGAAAGACCAGCACGCAGCCGGCGATCTGGCCTTCCTTGTAGCGGATCGGGGCTGCACTGTCGTCAATGGCCCGCTCCGTACCGTCTTTGGCGATGAGGATGGTGTGGTTCGCCAGTCCGACGACGACGCCCTCCCGCAGGGCTCTGGTGGCCGGGTTCTCAACCCTATCGCGGGTCCTCTCATTGAGAATGCGGAACACGGTGTCGAGGGGTTGGCCCTTCGCTGCCGCGTTCGCCCACCCGGTTAGCGACTCGGCCACGCCGTTGAGGTCGGTGATGCGGCCCTGGGTGTCGGTCGTGATGACCGCATCCCCGATGCTGGCAAGCGTCGTGCGCAGCCTGTCGGCCTGCCCGGCAATGACCCGCTCGCTGCTGACGACAGCCCTGCCGACCGCCACCCCGGTCACCGCGGCGATGACCCCACCGGCGATGAGCAGGATCAGCACGAAGCTGGCAATGTTGCGCAAGTGTTCGAAGGTCGCCTCCCGGCGAGCGTCAAAGAGCTCCAAGGCGTCGGGTTGCATCTCCTGGTTCAAAAACCTCTGCAAGCCGATTCGCAGTTCGGTCAAGCGCGCAGAGTCCGCCCGGCTGAGCGGGCCTTGGGAGTTCAGAATTGCCTGGCCGAATTCCTGGTAGGTCTGCCATAGGAAGGCGAAGCGGGCCGCAAGTTGCCGCTGCCGCTCCGTCGTGGCGAGACGGTTGTAGCCAGCCAGTTGTTGTTCGACACTATCGGCCTTTTCCGCCGCCTCGTGCCGGAACTTCTCCTCGGTGGTCTCGGCGAACGCCTGCACGGCCAGAGCGTAGCCCAGGACGTTCATTTCCAAGGTCCTCGTCGCCGAACTGCGGGGCCGGGCGACATTTGCCTGCTGGTGCACGTATTCTTCGATAGACCGCACGCCGATGAGAGCCGCCACGCAGGCCAGCACCAGGAGGGTTGTGAGCGTCCCAAAGCCGAGCCACAATTTTTGCGAGGTCGTCATACCTTGATTCGTCGGTGCTAGGTGCACGGCGCCGGCAGGTCGCACCGGAGATGCGCAACATAGAAGCGCCTGGCCGGGTTGTTATTTGCAAGCCAAAGCAAAAATACCACATAGGAACGTGATTATTCTAACGAAAAAAGGATGCTGGTCTAGTGAACGACCGGGCCAGTGTCGGAAGTGAACGACCGGGCCAGGGTAAGGGCGTGTGCCCCACCCTAGCCCGCGCAATGACGTCTGGAGACTAGCTACCGGCAATCAGCGTGTTGTCGACATCGACCACGCCGTTGATCCCTTTCACAACCTGCACTGCGCGCTCGGCCTGCGTCTGGTTCGGTACTTTGCCGCTCAAAATTACCTTGCCCAGCGAGGTATCGACGTGAATACTGGTACTGTCGAGATCTTTCTCGGCGAGCAGCGCCGCTTTCACTTTCGCAGTGATCACGCTGTCGTCGATCGCCTGCCCCGCTTGTTTGCTATCTTGCGCGACCTCACTGCCAATACGATTTCGGTCGGTTTGGTCGCAGCCGGCCAAGATTCCCGCCTGGGCCAGCGCGGCGATTAGTAAGAGTGTCTGAGTCCTAGGTGTCATGTGAGTCCCTCCTTGAGATGGTGTGGGCAGCGGGCGCGCCGGAAAGATGACCCTTTCTTCGAGAGAATCCACGGTTCATGAGAATTCGCCCTCGGCGCCCGCATGTCCGAATTTCTGCACGCGGCATGCCTGGCTTTAGCGCTGCTTTGGCCGGACCGGGCTCGTATGGACGCGGCCAGCGCGCTGTGCAACCTTCGCAAACAGCGCATCGATGTCCACCGGCTTGCCCAGATGCTCGTCGAAGCCGGCATCCAGTGCATGGCTGCGGTCAGCGGCGCTGTCGAATGCGGTCAGTGCAAGCGCTGGGACCGTAGGCGGCGTAGCCCAGGCATTAGGCGGCGTGTTGCGCAAGGTCCGCATCAACGCATAGCCGTCCATGCCGGGCATGCCGACGTCGGAAAGCAGCAAATCGAAGCGCGCGTCGCGCAGCTTGCTGATAGCCTCAGTAGCCGACTGGGCAACGTCCACCTTGGCACCTTGCGCCACAAGCAGTGTGCGCAACACCTCGCGGGCGTCTGCTTCGTCATCAACGACCAACAGACGCAGCCCCGCGATGGAGGTTTTGTTCTCGACAGGGGGAGCGGGGGCGTCCGTTATCGTCTTGTGATTAGGCACGGGGGTCATTTCCTCGAGGGGCAGACGGACGGTGAAGGTGGCGCCTTTCCCCTCGCCCTCGCTATAGGCGCTCACCGTTCCGCCGTGCCGCTCGGCCAGATGTTTTACGATCGCGAGTCCGAGCCCGAGACCGCCATAGCGGCGTGTGGTGGAGGTGGTAAGTTGGAAGTAACCTCCGAAGATCCGCTCCAGCAAACCGGAGGCGATTCCGATGCCAGAGTCCTTGACTTCGAATTCCGCTTGCGAGCCCACCAGCCGTGCCCTGAGCGAAACCTCCCCTCCTTTAGGCGTGAACTTGACCGCGTTCGACAGCAGGTTCACGAGGATTTGATGCAGCCGAGCGGGGTCCGCCATGATCTTGGTTCCGGGCGATTCGATCATGAGGCGAAGATCGATTCCTTTTGCCTCGGCGGCAGGCCGCAGCGTCTGGACGGAGGCGCTCACCACGTCATCGATGGCAACCTCTTCGAGATGCAGTTCGAGCTTGCCGGAGATCATGCGTGCCACGTTGAGCAGATCTTCGACGATTTGCGCTTGAAACTTGACGTTGGCTTCGATTCTCTCCAAGGCACGGCTGCTCTGAGCGGAATCATCTTGGGTGCGCTTGAGCACGTCCACCCAGCCCATGATGCCTTGCAGGGGTGTGCGCAACTCGTGCGATACCACCGCGATGAACTCGTCCTTCGCGCGGCTGGCGGCCTCGGCCGCGCCGCGGGCGGCACGCGCGCTGTCGAGTAAGCGCTCTCGCTCGGCTTGCGCCTCTAGGCGCGCGCTCATGTCGCGCGCATCAGTGCGCGCCTGGACGCGCCGCGCGCCAAACAGCAGACCGATGACAAAAAACATCAGGATCGCGCCAACGGCGCCCGAGGCGATATGGCCCCAGCGCGCAGCGCTTATGCGTTGCTTCATCTGGGCGCCGTGCCGCGCTAAGGTCACGCGTTCGACGGATTGAATCGTCGATATGATCTCTCTCGCGCGCGCGATGGCCGCCATATCGAGTGCGGTCTCCGGCGGTGCTTGCGCAATTAGCACTTCGCCAGGCGTGCCTTTCAGTGAGCGCTGGTCAAGTAGATCAAGGTGCTCTTCAATCGCGGTTCGTAACTCGCGTGCGCGCACTTGCTGGGCGGGGTCAGGACCGATCCAGAGATGGAGCAGATCCAAATCTTGAGCGATTGCCCGGACCCCTGCCTGATAAAACTCGAACTCACCGCTTTCGCCGGTAACCAGATCGCTACTCTGCTCTCGTTGCACATCGTGCAAGTTATAGAGCAAGCGCTCGGCCGCTCCGCTCACTTCCTGGCTGCGGCCGATCGCGCTCTGATTTTCCAACAGATGTTTGGTGGACTTAAGCCCGACAAAAACGTTTATTCCCAAGAGGACAAATAAGACGATAGTGCCGAGCAAAAGCTTTGTGCGGCGGGGCGAAACGTCCTCGGCTGTCATCATTACGGCGAACTCGCACTTCTCACGGGGCCACGAGATGAGTTTTTTTGGGGCGAGAAGGACCGGCTACATGCGCCACCGCACGTGAGGACCCGCGGCCGGCGGCGTAGGCTCTGGACGCTCAAAAGGGTTTTCGAGGATGAGTTGTAGTCTGCAGCCATGTTTCGTTTCATTGCGACTCTGATCAACTGAACCCACGAGTAAATTGTGCAGATCTATGCAAGATTTACCGATTGCAAGATTTACCGATTGCAAGATTTACCGATTGCAAGATTTACCGATTGCGAGGGTGGAGCGC
>JBKKAO010000375.1:0-12837 GCA_046714645.1 Burkholderiales bacterium
GACATTCGCCTTGTAAGGGCGACGCTCTACCAACTGAGCTAAGCACCCGGGATTACCGAGAAGCCCTCGGTGCACCAACAAGCGCGCCTAAGTCTCCCCACCAACGCACACCAATCCTGAGTGCGTACACCGAACTGAAGACGCGTCAGTTTACAGCGTCCTTCAACGCTTTTCCAGCCCTGAACTTCACGACCTTCGCTGCCTTGATCTTGATAGTGGCGCCCGTCTGCGGATTACGGCCCGCGCGTGCCGCGCGCTTACCGACGTGAAATGTACCAAACCCAACTAGGGTGACCATGCCCCCTTTCTTAAGTGCTTGCCTTATGGAACCGATGGTCGCGTCCAACGCTCTGCCCGCCGCCGCCTTGGAAATATCAGCTTGCTTTGCGATGGCTTCTATCAGATCTTGTTTGTTCATGTACGTCCCCTTTCGCTATGGATTAGTGAGATTGGCTATGCAGCCAATGACCAAATTGGACTAGATTCCGAGACCCTCTCCCGTACCACGAGTTCAGCGCCGTTGCCGGACCTTGCGCGCTCCATGCGCTTCGCTCGCCAGCCAGGTTTTATATCAAGCGTGAAAAGATTGTGTCAAGCACAATACAGCGCGATGCGATCGTCCCCATGAAACCAGTCGCTCAACTGAGACGCCACTTAATCCGTGGCGCCTCAGCGATCGAATTGAACTAGTGCTTGATCGCGGGGGCGGGATTCTCCGCCGGAGTAGGTGGCAAGGCAACAGGTTCCTTCGCCTCCGGAAGCGGGCTTGGCTTGCGTTCCAGTGCAAGTTCGAGAACCTGATCGAACCACTTCACTGGATGAATATCGAGCCGGTTCTTGATGTTCTCCGGAATCTCCACCAAGTCTTTGGTGTTCTCCTCCGGAATGAGCACCACCTTGATGCCACCACGGTGAGCGGCGAGTAGTTTTTCCTTCAATCCACCGATGGGTAGTACCTCGCCACGCAAGGTAATCTCTCCGGTCATCGCGATTTCGGCGCGAACCGGGATACCGGTAAGCACGGATACCATAGCTGTGCAAATGCCGATTCCCGCGCTGGGACCATCCTTCGGCGTCGCCCCTTCCGGGAGGTGGATATGAATATCGTTCTTCTGATAGAAGTCTTCGAGAATACCCAAACGAGCGGACCGGCTGCGCACGACCGTTAAGGCCGCTTGGATGGACTCCTGCATTACCTCGCCCAGCTTCCCGGTAGAGACGACCTTGCCTTTCCCTGGCATCACCGCGCTCTCGATGGTCAGCAGTTCTCCTCCCACCTCCGTCCAGGCTAGTCCCGTGACTTGGCCGATCTGATTGTTCTTCTCCGCGATGCCATAGGAGTAGCGGCGCACGCCCAAGTAGGATTCTAGATTCTTGGCTGTAACAGCCGTCTTGCGCTGGCGCTTGCCCATGATGAGCGCCTTCACAACCTTACGGCAAATCTTGGACAGATCTCGCTCGAGGGCCCGAACCCCCGCTTCTCGCGTGTAGTACCGGATAATGTCGCGAACCGCACTTTCTGAAATGGATATTTCCTCGGGTTTCAGGCCGTGATTCTTCAACTGCTTGGGAATCAAATGCCGGATGGCGATGTTCACCTTTTCATCCTCGGTATAACCCGAAAGACGAATAACCTCCATGCGGTCCAACAACGCCGGCGGAATGTTCATCGTATTCGCGGTCGCCACGAACATCACATCGGATAAGTCGTACTCCACCTCGACATAGTGGTCTACAAAGGTGCTGTTCTGTTCTGGATCCAGCACTTCCAGTAGGGCCGAGGAAGGATCGCCCCGAAAATCCATGCCCATCTTGTCCACCTCATCGAGGAGGAAGAGCGGATTGCGAACGCCCACTTTAGAGAGGTTCTGCAGGATCTTTCCAGGCATGGATCCGATGTAGGTGCGTCGGTGTCCACGGATTTCCGCTTCATCGCGCACTCCGCCGAGAGACATCCGGCTAAATTTTCGATTGGTCGCGCGAGCGATGGACTGCCCTAAGGAAGTTTTACCCACACCGGGGGGGCCCACGAGACATAGGATCGGCGCTTTTACTTTGTCGACTCGTTGTTGAACCCCGAGATATTCGACGATCCGCTCCTTTACCTTGTCCAACCCATAGTGATCTTCGTCGAGAATACGCTCCGCATGGAAAAGATCTGAATTGATCTTGCTCTTCTTCCTCCACGGCAAACCGATCAAGGTTTCGATGAAATTTCTAACGACGGTCGCCTCCGCAGACATGGGCGACATGAGCTTCAGCTTCTTGATCTCGGACTCCGCTTTGAGACGTGCTTCCTTGGGCATGTGAGCCGTGCGGATGCGCTTCTCCATCTCTTCCAAGTCCGCACCCTCCTCAAGATCGCCCAGCTCTTTCTGAATGGCCTTGACTTGCTCATTCAAGTAGTACTCGCGCTGGCTCTTTTCCATCTGCTTCTTGACGCGCCCGCGAATACGTTTCTCGACCTGGAGGATATCCAATTCAGTTTCCATTAAGGAAAGCAGATGCTCCAAGCGATGGCGAACGTCGAGCATCTCCAAGACTTGCTGTTTCTGGTCTAACTTCAATGGGAGATGCGCCGCAACCGTATCCCCGAGGCGGCCCGCCTCATCGATGCTGGCGAGCGAGGTCAAGATCTCAGGCGGGATTTTCTTATTGAGCTTCACATACTGGTCGAACTGCGCGATCATCGCGCGGCGCATGGCTTCGAGTTCCGTACCCTCTCCCAGGGCGCCTTGCACAGGAACCGCCTCCGCGGTGTAGTGGGTACGCAAATCGTTCACTAAACGCACCCTTGCCCGCTGTACACCTTCGACTAGAACTTTCACGGTTCCATCGGGCAGCTTCAGCATCTGCAGAATGTTGGAGATGGTACCGGTGGAATACAGGTCCTCTTCCGAGGGTTCATCCTTTGCTGCGGATTTCTGAGCAACGAGCAAAATACTCTTGCCCGCCTCCATCGCAGTTTCCAGGGCTTTGATGGACTTCGGCCGGCCTACAAACAGCGGGATGACCATGTGCGGAAAGACCACCACATCCCGAAGAGGAAGTAGCGGCAGAGTGACCGCGTCCGAATAGGATTCTTGGTTAGACATTCACTTTCACCTGATTAGGTCTGATGGACCTTGTAATAGATTGGGGAGGAATATCGGAAAAGCAATGCTTCGGAAGCTCCAATGCGGCTGCGCCATGCAAGAGCGCCTCCTATGCGGAACCCGCGACCTTGGGCTGATCGGCGTATATCAATAAGGGCTTCACATCACTGACAATAGTACCTTCGTCGATCACCGCCTTCCTTACGTTCTTCGACGAAGGCAGTTCGAACATGGTGTCAAGTAACGAATGTTCGAGAATCGACCGAAGTCCGCGCGCACCGGTTTTTCGAGCCAGCGCCTTGCCGGCGATGGCTCTGAGAGCTTCGGAGCGCACCTCCAGCTCTACACCTTCCATGGCGAAGAGTTTCTGAAACTGCTTGAGCAAAGCGTTCTTAGGTTCAGTCAAGATTTGAATCAAGGCTTCCTCATCGAGCTCATCTAGCGTAGCCACTACTGGAAGTCTTCCAACAAACTCGGGAATGAGTCCGTACTTGATGAGATCCTCGGGTTCAACGTGCTTCAGCACCACCCCAATGTCCTTTCGGCTATCCTTGCTACGCACCTGCGCTCCAAACCCAATCCCACCTTTGTCGGAACGGCCACGGATGATGCGGTCCAACCCATCGAAGGCTCCGCCGCATACAAACAGAATATTGGTGGTATCTACTTGGACAAATTCTTGGTTGGGATGCTTGCGCCCGCCCTGGGGCGGAACGGAGGCAATAGTACCCTCGATGAGTTTGAGCAAGGCTTGCTGCACCCCCTCCCCCGATACGTCCCGGGTGATGGAAGGGTTTTCCGACTTTCGCGAGATCTTGTCGATCTCATCGATATAGACGATTCCTCGTTGCGCTTTCTCTACGTCGTAGTCGCATTTCTGAAGCAGTTTTTGGATGATGTTCTCGACGTCTTCTCCAACATAACCCGCCTCGGTCAACGTCGTGGCGTCCGCCATGACAAAGGGCACGTTTAGCAGGCGCGCAAGGGTTTGGGCCAACAGCGTCTTGCCGGAGCCCGTAGGCCCGATCAGAAGAATATTGCTCTTGGAAAGCTCGATGTCGTCTTTCTTACCAAGATGCTTCAAACGCTTGTAATGGTTGTACACCGCCACCGAGAGTATTTTCTTAGCGTGGGCTTGCCCGATCACATATTGGTCGAGGATATTCTGGATTTCCAGCGGAACGGGCAAATCCGATTTGCCCGCCTTTGCGGTGGTATCGCTTTGGCTCTCTTCGCGAATAATATCGTTACAAAGCTCGATACACTCGTCGCAGATGAACACCGAGGGGCCCGCGATCAACTTGCGAACTTCATGCTGGCTCTTTCCGCAAAAAGAGCAGTAAAGTAATTTTTCCGACCCCGGTTTCTCAGACATGCGCTAGGCCTCCCGACTGTGACTTGGTCGTACCGCCGGCAAACTTATTGAGCGATTTCGAACTCAAATGCCGATCTCTAGGTTGCTTTATCGCGGCGCGATAGAACTTTATCCACCAGTCCGTATTTCACCGCCTCTTCCGCCGCCATGAAATTGTCCCTGTCCGTGTCCTTCTCTATGGTCTTGATTTCTTGCCCCGTGTGCGACGCCAGTATCTCATTAAGCCGTTGGCGCAAATACAGTATTTCTCGAGCGTGGATTTCGATATCAGAAGCTTGCCCCTGGTAGCCTCCCATAGGCTGATGAATCATCACCCTGGAGTTAGGCAAGCAGAAGCGTTTATCCTTGGCACCGGCCGCAAGCAGCAGCGCACCCATACTGGCGGCCTGCCCTATGCAAAGGGTGCTGACGCTGGGCTTAATGAATTGCATGGTGTCGTAAATGGCCAAACCCGCGGACACCGATCCGCCCGGCGAGTTGATGTAGAAAAAGATGTCCTTGTCCGGATTCTCCGATTCGAGGAATAGCAACTGCGCGACAATCAAATTCGCGGACACCTCGTTTACGGAGCCCACCAGGAAGACCACCCGTTCCTTCAGGAGCCGGGAATAGATGTCGTAGGCACGCTCACCACGCCCGCTTTGCTCCACCACCATGGGGACGAGGCCCAAACCCTGGGGCTCCTGGAACTTCCTATATGTCATCATCTGCGATTTCCCATCAGCTCATCGAACTCCATGGCAACGTCTTCCACCTTTGCCACACTCAACGCCCATTGAACCACGTTATTCTCCAACGCCAAGGATTCCACTTCCCTTAGGCGATCGGGTGATTGGTAGTACCACTGCACCACTTCGCCCGGATTCTCATAGCTCTGAGCGTGTTCGGAAACCAATTCTTTCAACTGCTCAGGCTTGGCCTGCAAATTTTGCGTCCTTACCAACTCAGCGATAATCAACCCAAGCGTCACCCTGCGCTGAGCGTCCGCCTCAAAGAGATCCCGAGGCAACTCGGCGTCTTGCTTCATACCTCGCGCCTTGAGATTCTCCCGCATCTCGCTCACCAAGCGGTTAATCTCCATTTCCACCAGGGTCTTGGGAACCTCGATTTGCGCGGAATCGTGCAAGGCCTTCATCACCTGGTCCTTGACGCGCACCTGGATCCGCCGGTGGACTTCGCGGCTTAGGTTGGTTCTCACATCTTCTCTCAAACGCCCCATATCGCCGTCGGCGATACCGAGTTGCTTGGCGAACTCCGAACCCAGTTCAGGAAGGTGGGCTTGGGCCACTTCTTTGACATGCACCTCAAAGGACACTTTCTTTCCCGCCAGCTCGGAGGAATGATAGCCGGCGGGGAAAGTTACTTCGAAATTCTTATGGTCTCCCTTCTTCAGTCCCACCAAGTTGTTCTCAAATTCTTCGATATAGCGCTTCTCACCGAGCAACGCAGTGTGATCCTTGCCCGTTCCGCCCTCGAAAGCTTGCCCATCGCGCGTGCCCTCGAAATCAAGCAATACCCGGTCCCCCTGCTCAGCGCCCCGGTCGACAGCTTCGTAGCGAACCCGCTGTTTACGAAGAACCTCGATGGTCTTGTCGATCTCGGCATCGCCTACCGACAAGACCGGCCGCTTGACGCTGACACTAGCCAGTTCACCGACTCTGACCTCGGGGTAGACTTCAAAGGTCGCGCTGTATTCGAAGGTCTCCTCGCCCTTAGGCTCCGTACTCGGCTCAAATGTCGGCAGCCCCGCCACACGTAAATTCTTCTGGCGAACGGCCTCGCCAAAGGTTTTCTGCAGGATGTCCCCCAACACCTCCTGTCGAATTTTCCCGCCATACTGCTGTTGTACAAGTTTGTAAGGAACCTTACCTGGGCGAAAGCCGTGTATTTTCGCGGTGCGCGCCATTCGCCGCAGGCGGTTATCCACTTCGCTGTTCACGTCTTGCATGGGAAGAGACACCTTGAGACGCCGCTCCAAGGTACTGATTGTTTCAAGTGTTGCCTGCATTGCTGTTCCTTACCGTTTCTAGGACTGGTGTCACTCGTCAAATACCACTGTCTGAGGACTGTTATTCGAGAAATGAGCGCCTGCTGTCGGAGATGGCTGCTATACCTACGATACACCCTGGTGCGAAAGAAGAGACTCGAACTCTCACGCCTTGCGGCGCCAGAACCTAAATCTGGTGCGTCTACCAATTTCGCCACTTTCGCTCAAAACCGATTCTAATATAATGCGTTGCGACGCTGCCACTGCACATTGCGTGCATCGCACGGACCATAATTCCCTGTCATCTGAGTGGCTTGAGAAAAGAAAGAGAATATTTAAGGGGTGTTCATGAGCGTCAATCAATACGAAAATTTCCCTGTTGCATCCGTTCTTCTACCCGCACGGCTGCGTTTTCCCATACAAGTGATTTACCGCTTTGCGCGCTCGGCGGACGATATTGCCGATGAAGGCGATCTAGATCCGCGCACCCGGCTCGCCCAACTTGCGCAGTACCGGAACCGGCTACTTCGCCTATCGCAAGAGGAAGGCGTTTCGGGCGGCATGTTTTCCGATCTGGCGGCGGTGATCGTCCAGCACCAGCTACCCACCCAGCTCTTTTTCGATCTACTGGACGCTTTCTCTCAAGACGTCACCCAAAAACGATACACCACGTTCTCGGAAGTGTTGGACTATTGCCGCCGCTCCGCCAATCCCGTTGGAAGACTGCTCCTACATCTTTTCGGGACACGAGAACCTCGTTTGTTTAAGCTATCGGACCACATTTGTTCGAGCCTCCAGCTCATCAACTTTCTTCAAGATGTGAAGGCGGACTATCGCAAAGACCGGATCTATATCCCCCTGGACGAAATGGATCGCTTCGGTGTGTCCGAGCAACACATCGCGCGGGCCCAGCTCCCGGATGGATGGCATGCGCTCATGCAATACCAAACTACCCGGGCCCGGGATCTGTTGGAGAGCGGGGCAAGTCTAGGATCCCAGCTCCCAGGGCGAATTGGCCTCGAGCTGCGCATGATCATCGCCGGCGGAAGACGAATCTTGGACAAACTAACGGCCGTGAATGGCGATGTATTCAACCGGCGCCCAGTACTCAAGGCATGGGACTGGCCTTTGATGTTCTTCCGTGCCGTACTCCCGGCTCGATCGCGCTCATGACCCCAGACCAGTACTGCCAGAATCGCGTTCTGCGCAGCGGGTCGAGTTTTTACTACAGCTTCCTCTTCCTCCCGAAGGAACAACGCCGGGCCATTCACGCACTCTATGCCTTTTGCCGGGAAGTCGACGATGCTGTGGATGAGTGTTCCGATCCAGTCATCGCACGCGGAAAACTCCAGTGGTGGCAACGCGAAGTAGACCAGATGTTGAAGGGGAACCCGCAACACCCCGTGTCGAAAGCGCTGCTGCCCGCCATTGAGGAATTCAACCTCCCGGCGGAACATTTCTTCGAGATCATCACCGGTATGCAAATGGATCTCGACTATAACCGCTATCCGGATTTCGCCACACTGGAGCTCTACTGCTATCGCGTCGCGGGAGTCGTGGGCTTGCTCTGCGCGGAGATCTTCGGTTATCGCAATCTTCGCACGCGAGAGTTCGCGCGCCAGCTCGGAATCGCCTTGCAGCTTACCAATATCATTCGCGACGTCCGAGAGGACATCGATCGCAACCGGATTTATATTCCCCTTAAGGAACTCGAACATTTTGGCGTGGAGGCGGACGATCTCATTCGGCACAAGGAAACCGATGCCTTCAAAAAGCTGATCTCACATCAGATCAGCCGAGCCATCAGCCACTATGACCGGGCAACATCGAGCCTCGCCGCCGAAGATCGCCGGCCCCAGCGAGCCAGTCTCATCATGGGCAACATCTATCGCACATTGCTAAGCGAAATTGAACGCGGCGGATGCAAGGTGCTAAGCGAGCGCACGGGACTAACGCCCTTGAGAAAGTTCTGGATCGCCTGGAAAACCTGGATCACTTCAGGATAATCATTCCCCGCCAGATGGGATCCGCACCAATCGCAATCATCGGTGGAGGCTACGCCGGTATGGCGGCCGCTGTCGAACTAGCCCAGCGTGGGGTGCCGACGTGCGTCTTCGAGGCCAGCGCAACGCTCGGTGGCCGAGCCCGCCGGGTAGAAGTAGACGGCATTCACCTAGACAACGGCCTGCATATTCTTATAGGCGCCTATCGCGAAACACTGAGGCTTGTTTGCGCCGTCCACGGTTGCGCGCAAATGCCGGGCTGGCACCGCATGCCTCTGGAACTCGAGATTTACCCGCGCTTCCACCTCAGATCGGTGCGTCTGCCCTGGCCCCTCAACCTTGCTTTGGGCTTACTCACCGCATCTGGAATCGGCATGAAGGACAAAGCCCGGATCATTCAGATGCTAGGCGCACTGCGGGCACGCCGCTTCCTATTGGACGAGGACCAGAGCGTGGCGCACATGCTCTCAGCCCATCGCCAGACCAGCGTCACGAACCGGTACCTATGGCATCCGCTGTGCACCGCCGCGCTAAACACCGCGCCTGAGGAGGCCTCCGCTCAAATATTCTGCAATGTGCTGCGCGACACCTTTAGTTCTCCGTCAAGCAACAGTGACCTACTCCTGCCCGCGACGGATCTATCGCTCTTGTTTCCCGAGCGCGCCGCGGAGCACGTGTCACGACGCGGAGGCGAGATCCGGCTAAGCAGCCGCATCACCAATGTAGTACCCGATGCGGGATCCATACGAGTCACCACGCGACAGGCGAACCACCATTTCAAGGCCGGCATCATCGCGGTAGCACCCCAACACTTGGGTGCGCTATGTGAAGGCATCCCACAACTCTCCGCCCTAGCAGCACAGGTCGCGGCGCTTGAATATCGCCCGGTCTACTCCGTGTATCTGGGTTATCCCGAGACCACGCGATTGCCCAAGGCCATGTTGGGTCTAGACGCACCGCTCAGCCAGTGGGTATTCGACCGCGGCCAGTTGTGCGAGCAACCCGGAATACTCGGTGTGGTGATCTCAGCCGGAGGGATTCATCAGGAACTTCCGCACGATGAATTGGCGAGCCGGGTAAGTGCGGAACTCAAGGCCGCCTTTCCCTATCTTCCGCCTCCCCTTTGGCACCGGGTCTTCGCGGAAAAGCGTGCTACCTTCGCTTGTACCGTAGGCCTGGAGCGGCCGGGCACCCTCACCCCCGCACCCGGCTTATTTCTAGCCGGAGATTATGTGGAACGCGACTACCCCGCAACCATTGAAGCCGCCGTGCGCAGCGGGCTGCGCGCAGCCCAGCATGCCGCTCAATATTTGGAGAGTACCAACACTGCGTGACACCCTCTACCCTAGCCAACTATCAGCCTCCACCACGCTTGCTCGCGGAGCACATCATCCTCGTAACCGGCGCGGGCCAGGGTCTCGGCCGCGCCGTCGCGCTGGGCGCGGCGCGCTGCGGCGCAAGCGTGATCCTGCATGGCAGGCAAACGGCTAAACTAGAGAAGCTCTACGATCAAATCTTGCGGGAAGATTGTCCCGAGCCCACGATCTTGCCGCTGGACCTCGCGCGCGCCACCGATCACGACTTCGACCAGATGGCGGGCGCCATCGAGTCGAAGTTGGGCAGCCTATCGGGCATCGTTCACTGCGCCGCGGACTTACTCCCTCCCGCTCCGATGGAGCAACAGCGCTTGGACGATTGGATGCTCGCACTGCGGGTCAATCTCGTCGCACCCATGGCACTCACGCGCGCCTGCGCGCGTCTGCTGCGGGCTGCAAGCAGCGCTTCGGTTATCTTCACGGGTGATACCCATGGGCTTCATCCGGCGGCTTTCTGGGGAGGGTTTGCCACCTCAAAGAGCGCTTTGGTGCCGCTCACACAAATCCTCGCGCAGGAGTGGGCGCACATCCCTCATCTTCGCGCCAACATGATCGTGCCGGGAAAGATCGATTCCCCGCAACGCAGCCGATCCCATCCTGGTGAGCACCCCATGGAACGCAGGCCATTGGACTCGGTGTTACCGGCTTACCTATACCTACTGGGGCAAGACAGCCAGGATATAACAGGGCAGATTTTCGAGCTATGAGATCCCCTACTCCGCGAGAGCCCGCAACCACTCGGGCACCGGGCGCGACTTGCTCTCCTTCAAGTCGATCCACACCATCATGGCCTCGGCGCTCGCGTAGATGCGGGCGGGGTCGGACTCCTCGTAGATCTCGCTGATCAAGGGAAAGCTGCTCCTCCTCACCTGCCCCAGACACAAGGTGATGCACAGATTCGCCGGATAGACGATGGGGATGCGATAACGGCAAGTGATACTCCCCAAAACCGGGCCCTCAGCTTGAGTTCGATAGCTCATCTGCATGGTGTCGAACCACGAGATACGTGCCTGCTCCAAGCAGCGCAGATACACCGTGTTGTTCATGTGGCCCAGCGCATCCATGTCGCCCCAGCGCATGGGGAATTTCTCCACATGCACCAACTTCCCGCGCGATTCCATAGCCATATCAACAAAAGAAGTTAACATCACAAAGTCTACCAGCCCTGGTTAACATCACTTTCACGCAAAGGAGCACAGCTTGGCGCAACGCGAATCCATGGAGTATGACATCGTGATCGTCGGCGCGGGGCCGGCAGGCCTTGCCGCGGCCATTCGAATCAAGCAGCTCGCCTCCGAGCATCATCACGATGTCAGCGTGTGCGTCTTGGAGAAGGGATCCGAAGTCGGCGCGCATATTTTGAGCGGCGCGGTCATGGATCCCCGCGCACTCAGCGAACTCCTTCCCCAGTGGAAAGAACAAGGCGCTCCGCTGGTTACGCCCGTAAGCGAAGACCGCTTCCTCTTTCTGAGTAAGACAGGTTTCTTTAAGACACCCAACTGGATGCTCCCCGGGTGCTTCCAAAATCACGGCAACTACATCGTGAGCCTGGGCAATGTGTGCCGGTGGCTAGGCACGCAAGCCGAAGCTTTGGGCGTGGAAATATTTCCGGGCTTCGCCGCAGCCGAAGTGTTGTACGACGAGCACGGTCGCGTCAAAGGGGTTGCCACCGGTGACATGGGGATCGGGAAGGACGGCAACCCCACGGGGGCTCACCAGCCCGGTATGGAACTCCTCGCCAAGTACACCTTTTTCGCCGAGGGTTGCCGCGGCCATCTTGGCAAGCAGATTCAAAAGGAGTTTCGCTTGACCGATGAGCGCGATCCGCAGGTTTACGCTATCGGACTTAAGGAACTCTGGGAGATCAAGCCCGAGAATCACCAGCCGGGCCTGGTGATTCACACCGCGGGCTGGCCGCTGCAATCCGGCACCTACGGCGGATCTTTCCTGTATCACATGGAGAGCAATCTGGTGTCCATCGGTTTTGTGGTCGGCCTGGGATACAGCAATCCCTATCTGAACCCCTTCGAGGAATTTCAGCGCTATAAAACTCACCCTAGCATCCGGACTTTTCTCGAAGGCGGGAAGCGGCTGGCCTATGGTGCAAGAGCGATCACGGCGGGCGGCTTGCAGTCGCTGCCGAAACTCACCTTTCCGGGCGGATGTTTGATCGGAGACGACGCGGGTTTCCTCAATGCCTCACGCATCAAGGGTAGCCACGCCGCCATCAAGTCCGGCATGCTGGCAGCGGGCGCAGCCTTTGAAGCGGTGAAGGACGCACGCTCTCACGATGAACTCGTGGCCTACCCAAAGGAGTTTCGCAAGAGCTGGTTACACGATGAACTGAGCCGCGCGCGTAACTTCAAACCATGGATGAGTAAGGGATTGTATTGGGGCACTCTCATGGTGGGTATCGACCAGAT
The DNA here is from genome assembly GCA_046714645.1 of Burkholderiales bacterium. GTDB lineage: Bacteria > Pseudomonadota > Gammaproteobacteria > Burkholderiales > SHXO01 > SHXO01. The sequence goes on from JBKKAO010000375.1 coordinate 12,260, forward strand.
CGTCTTTGGCGGCAAGGCGCCCTGGACCTTGCATCACCGTCATGCGGATCACGAGACCTTAGTGAACAAGTCCAGCGTGTCGCCCATCTCCTATGGAAAACCCGACGGCGTGCTCACCTTCGACCGCTTATCGTCGGTGTTTGTCTCCAACACCAACCATACCGAAGACCAGCCGGTTCATCTCACGTTGCGGGACTCAAGCGTTCCCATATCCATCAATCTTGAGAAATTCGACGCGCCTGAACAGCGCTATTGCCCGGCAGGGGTCTACGAGATCGTCAAGGACGAAGCGGGACCGCGTCTGCAAATCAACGCGCAGAACTGTGTGCATTGCAAGACCTGCGATATCAAAGATCCGACGCAGAACATCACTTGGGTGACGCCGGAAGGGGGGGGAGGACCGAACTACCCGAACATGTGACCGAATGCGGTCTATGCCGTCGTATCGACGCGATTTCCGAGATGCGCGGAATTGACCGGTGGCAAGGCGTTGATGAGCGCCATGGCGCCTTGTGCCACAACAACGACCGCAGGGCCCACGAAGTTAGGGCAGCGGATCGACCAAGACCCCGGGATTA
>JBKKAO010000376.1:0-3600 GCA_046714645.1 Burkholderiales bacterium
ATGATAAGCAACTGAATCTATTCTGAAATCTACCGGACAGATGTGAATTAAACTATAAAGAGCGGGAGACCTTCGATGCTGGCACGACGCGGTTTGCATATTTGTCTAGCCCTTTTCCTTTTTAGCGCCGCACAGGCATTCGCAGTAAAAGAATTACGCATGGGGTCTCCTTGGCCCACCGCCACCATCTTGCACGTAGGTGCCGCCGAGTTCGTCAAGGAGGTGGGTAGACTGTCCAAGGGCCAACTCAGGATCAGTCTCTATCCCGACGCGCAGTTGGGCGACATCCAGGCGCTGGTCAGTTCCACCCAAACGGGGACCGTGGATCTTGTGTTCCTGGGGCCGGCCAACGCCTCCGTGCTAAAGGGCGGGCAGGCACTCAATGTGATTTACGTGCCTTACCTCTTTAAGAGCCGCGACGTGGTGGAGAGCATTTTGAACGGTCCGCTTTTCCAACCCATCTACGAAGAGTTGGCAAGGCAATCCAACGTGCGGATATTCGGTTGCTATGGCGCACGCCTGCCCCGCGGACTGCTAACGGTGAAGGGGCCCATCGTGAAGCCTTCGGACTTGAAGGGCATGAAGATGCGCACGCCTCCCATCGAGTTGATGCGCGCCACCTGGGAGAAATTGGGGACTAAACCAGTGATCCTGGGCATGAGCGACATCTACCTTTCCATCTCGCGCGGACAAGTCGACGGCCAGGAAAATGGCCTGGATGCCATTATCGGATTCAAGTGGTACGAAGTGGCGAAGTACTATTCGAATACCGATCACGTCTTCGACACCGCGGCCTATTACGCCAATGAAAAACTATGGCAATCCCTGAGCGCCGCCGAGCGCGACGTGCTGAAGCAAGCCGCCAAAAGCGCGGGGGCGGCGTTGACCAAGGCGATGACGGCGTACGAAAAGGAAGCGATCGATACGCTGAGGAAAAGCGGCGTCACCATTACCCAGCCCGACCAAGCCGCCTTCCATGAAGCCGTAAAGGTTCTGTACAAAGATAAAAAATACGAAGGCAAACTCTGGCCTGAAGGGTTCGTGGAAAGAATACGTGCCGCGCAAAAGTAGCCTAGCCGCCTACTGGAACTGCTGAGTGAACCGGCTGTTGAACGCCGTGTGGTTTGGTGTCGTAGCGCTAGTGATGTTCGCCTTGTTGATCATCGTGGCATCTCAAACCCTGGATCGCTTCGTTACGCTCTGGAGCGATTCACCGGAGGAGTATGTCAAGATCGGCCTAAGTTGGCTGTGCTTCCTGGGTTTCGCGCTGGCCTTGAAGGACGGCACCGAGATTCGAGTAGACCTGGCTGACCGCATCCTGTCAGTTGCAGCACGGCGATGGATATACGGCTTGTTCGATATCGCGCTGCTAGTCTTGATTGCCGTGGTGATTACAAAGTCTTGGACGGTGTTTCTAATCAGCCAAGATCAACTCATCACCGGTACCGATCTGACGGCAGCGTGGCCCGCCGGCGCCATGTTCGTCGCTTTCGTCTTGATGTTCTTCGTCATTGCGTGGCGGCTAATACGCCGCTTGTGCGGTGAAATTGTCACGGGTGCTCATCATTTCTAGCCGATGCTTCTGACTTTATTCATTTCCTTTCTGGTCTTGATCCTGATCGGGATCGATGTCGGCTGGGCGATGATTTTCGCCGCGTGGATCGGTTTGTTGGTGAAGAGCGGCAGTGCAGTGGATGCGATCATGATTCCACAGTCCATGATGAGCGGCATCAACTATTACTCGCTCGTGCAAATTCCGCTGTTCATCCTGGCCGGTGAATTGATGAATCGCGGAGGACTCACCCAACGGCTCATCGATTGGGCGCTTGCCATGGTGGGCACGCTCAAGGGAAGTCTGGGGCATGTCTCGATCCTCACCAATTTGGTGATGGCCGGCGTATCCGGATCGGCGGTAGCGGACGCGGTGGCCCTTGGAAAACCTCTCATTCCCGCGATGAAAAAGGAGGGCTATACGCCAGGTTTCGCCGGTGCCGTGATGGCCGCGGGGGCGCTACTAGGACCCATCATTCCGCCTTCGATTCCCATGGTGATTTACGCGCGGATTGCCAACGAATCCGTGGCAAAAATGTTCCTGGCCGGGATCGTTCCCGGATTGATGTTGAGTGCCGGATTCTTCGTGTTATGTACGATCATCGCCCATCGCCGCGATTATCCAAAACGACCGCCTGTTAGTTTCACAGGGAAGATCGGCGCGACCGGCCGGGCATTTTGGGCGCTGATGATGCCCATCATCATCATCGCCGGTATTCGTTTCGGCGTGGTCACCGAGACGGAAGTCGCATCGACCGCGGTGATTTACGCGCTACTGGTGAGTATATTTGTTTATCGCGGATTCCAGTTACGCGAGCTTCCAGACATGTTGAAAAGCGCGGGCCGCTCCAGCGCGACGATTCTGTTCCTGCTTGCGGCGGCGGGACCATTTAGTTGGCTCGTTGCGGAAAGCCATGTTCCGGACGTGATCGTCGAAGCCATCAAGTCCTTCAGCGATCATCCAACGGTGACGCTGCTGGTGATCAACGTCGCGCTGCTGATTATCGGCAGCCTGCTGGAACCCTTGCCGGCGATGGTCATCTTTCTTCCCGCGTTACTTCCTATTGGACATCAACTCGGCATCGATCCCATTCACTTCGGCGCGGTGGTGGTCATCAATTTGATGATCGGGCTTTTGCACCCTCCCGTGGGATTGCTGATGTTCGTGGTGTCTAGTGTGGGCAATCTCAAGGTCACGGAGGTGGCGTGGGAGACCTTGCCCTTCCTTGGTTGGTGCCTGGTTGTGCTCTTTCTTATCATCGTGTTCCCTCCGCTTACGACATGGTTGCCGGGCTTCGTGGGGTGATGAAGGACCTGTGCGCCGGTCTGCGCGGCTCTCTCGCAGAATCCGTCCGGTAAGCACTCTTCGCCAATGGCGATGCGTTGATTAGCGCGGACCCCTAGCGCACCCAGATCGTCTGCACACCCTTGACGAAGGTGTTGGGGCTCGCTTCCTCAGCAGCGTTGTAATGGGTCTCAGGATTTGTTCTTGGACAACTGCTCGTTGAATTTCTTGTGGAATCGAGGTCGGCATGCCGATGCTGAGTGCGGTGAACGGTCCCGCCAAGGAATGTGGTTCCATAATGGTAGTCACCGGCACACTGGGTACCAAGACCTTCACTCCCGACAGACCTTCACTCCTGCACCCTATCCGTTCGGTCGCGAGCGGGGAGCGAATCTCTGAAGACCTCAAAAGTCTTCCACGCCGGGACAGGTGGCGTGTACCCGGATTGCGGCGCATAGGCCGAATGTTCGACGAGCTTCATCTTGTGAATGTAGCGCGGGCAGTTCGGAAAGATTTTCGTGGCCACGACCCGAACTATGAATACAGACCCAGGAAATTCCGCGCGCAGAGGGTCGTCTTCGCTGATCTGCGCAACCCCATTTACACGTATTCGCTTCGAGCGCTCGAAGTCGAGGAACAGCAACCCGATGTTAGGGTTGACCAGTACATTTCCCCACGTTCGGTACATGCCATTACCGTCGTAGTCAGGAATGGCAAGGGTGCGATCGTCCAATACCTGCACGAATCCGGGTAATCCACCCTTA
>JBKKAO010000377.1:0-5391 GCA_046714645.1 Burkholderiales bacterium
CTCCTCGACCGTGATGTCAGCGAGCTTCTTTCCGTCCTGATAGGCGACGCAGTTGATCAGCATGAGCCATGGTGTGAGGAGAGATTGGGGCACTTACTGTAGCACCGCCGGCGGCCCTGTGGGATCCCGCGGTGACTTGTTGAATCAGCGCTTCGGAGCCGCTGCATCGAGCGCCAAGTTGAGCGCGAGCACGTTGACCCGCGGCTCGCCAAGCAGGCCGAACAGCGTCCCTTCGCCGTGTTCGGCGATCAATGCGCGCACGCGTTCGAGCGGAAGCTCTCGTTCGCGCGCCACGCGTGCGGCCTGGTACCCGGCGCCCGCCACGCTGATGTGCGGATCGAGTCCGCTGCCCGACGCGGTGACTAGGTCGGCCGGGCGCGTCGTTGGTCCTGTCGCCGGTCATCGCGACCAAGCGGCCTTCTTTCTGGTGGCTACGGATTAGCCGCAACTTGTCCTCGGGCGTCGCTTCGGCGAGAAAGTCGTCGACCCGGCCTCGGCAGCGATCGCCGCCGCCGTGAGGCGGTTGTCGCCGGTCACCATCACGGTCTTGATGCACAAGGACCGCCTCCGCTGCGAGAAATCCGACAGCGGCCAGTACGCTGGGCGACGGTTCGACGCAAGGACGGCGCCTTGACTATCCGCATGCCCACATGCAGGTGTTGCTGCGCTGCGACCTGTGGTCCGGCGTGCACGACAGCGCCAATGGCGGAATCGCGGGGAAGATTGGCAATCCATTGAGAGGAAGCGTTGTTGCTTGGTGTTGCCCGGCCACGGCGCTCTGGCGCGCGCCACCTCCGAACCCCGCCTCAGTTGAACAATGTGGTCCTCAGCTTGGCGGCTTGCGCGCTCCACCAAGCCATGTCCATGGCGGCGAACAGCTTATCCGCCTCGGCCAGATGTTTACGAGCTTCGGCGAGATCACCTTCCTCGCACAGGAGTTGAGTGTAACGAAGTTGGCCAATTGCCAGTTCCGGCCTGAAGTTGAAAGTCTTTGCGCCGCTCAAGCATTTGGCCATGTCAGAGTGAACAAGGCCCCAATTCACATGCGGTCGCATTGTCTGCGCCATCGCACGAACCCGGTAGCCTCGAGGTTCGGCGGCAGCACTGGAGCCCAGATGTAGATGCGACAGCGCCTTTTCGGCGTATAGCATCGCTTCGTCCGCGTGGCGCTCGATGCATTGCATATCGGCGAGTAAACCGTAGCTGACGGCAATGTTCACGAGGGCGCCAGTTTGCTCCAACGTGCCGGTGGCCTCTGCTGTGAGAGAAAGTCCGGCCGCCCGTTGTCCCGACATGAAAAGCGCGTATCCCTTGACGATCGACGCCCAGGCGCTACTCCACACATTCTCGATCCGCGCGCTGAGTTGAATACCGTCGTCACAAGCTGCTATGGCCTCACGCCAATCTCCCTTCATGCAATGCACCCAGCCACGCCACCACCCGAGATGCCATGCCTCTATAGAACGCGCCCCCCGCTGCCGGGCGACACGAATCCCCTCATCGCAGATTTCCAGTGCGCCGGCGAACCGCCCAAGTAAGGCGTACTCCGTGCAGATCAAACCAAGCACGCAACTTTCTTCGAATCCATTCTGTGTGGCACGGACGATGGGCCTCGCCCTTTCAAGGTACTCGAGGCCCTCAGCATTGCGACCCATATTGACGAGTATCTGTCCCAGAGCACGGTAAGAACTGCCCACTCTATCTTGATCCTCCAGTACATCCGCCATACGGATTACTGGTTCCAGTTCCTGAATCGCCTGCTCGCCCTTGCCTAAATACAGGAACATCTGTCCCAGGAAATTCGCAGCCAGCGCGAATCTGGCGCTGTCCTCCAGCGCTTGCGCGTATGACTTCGACCGTTGAAGAATCGCTATTAGTTGCTCAGTAGGCTGGATTAAGTCCGCCCATTTCACGGCAATGTCGATGTAGGTCCGCATCCGGTCTGGAATCTGTTCGAGCGCCTCCAGAAGTTCGATTGCCAGTTGGTAATTCTTCACCGTCTGCTGCAGGACGTACTGAGTCTTCGCCTTATCGCCCGCCAGCTCGAGAAACTGGATTGCTTTGCCTTTGTTGTCGCTGCGCTGATAGTGATAAGCGAGCGACTCGTAGTGCTCCTCCAGCCGATCGGCATAGATCTCTTCGATCGCCTGACCCACCATCTCGTGCAGCGTCTGACGCCGCATCAGCAGCAGCGTCTCGTACACTACGACTTGAGTGAGCACGTGCTTGAAGATGTACTCGGGCTCGGGCAGCACGCGCACTTGCCGAATGAGATCCTGGGTCCTGAGCGTGTCCAGCGTCTGGCCAAGTCTGTCGCTGGCTACCGCTACACGCTCGAGCAAGGTGCGCGCGAACTCGCGGCCGATAACCGAGGCGAGTTGCAACACGCCTTGCGCCTCCTTGTCCAACCGGTCCACCCGTGAGCGAATCACGGCCTGGACGGTGTCGGGCAGCTGCACCGTGTCGATGCGCCGCGTCAGGGTGGCTCTCCCCGCGCTGACCTCGATGACGGATTCCTCCAGGAGCGCGTGGCACACCTCTTCGATGAACAGCGGGTTGCCCGCCGTGCGCTCGTGGATCAGCGCCGTCAACTCTTCGGGCATCGAATCGACCGTGAGTGCGGTGCAAGCCATCGCGCCGGTGTCGGCGATGGACAAGGGTTTCAACACAATGCGTGTCAGTTGCGAGAGTGCTGCCCAATTGAGCTCATACTCCGGCCGGCACAGCAGTACGATCATCAACGGATAGTCGGCGATCAATCCCACCAGGTGCTTGAGCACGGCGTCCGAGGTAGCATCGATCCAATGCCAGTCCTCCAGTACGATCGCCAGCGGCTGGCGCTTGGTCGCAAGAGTAAAGAATGCAGCGAGCGCTTCTTCGAAGGCGCGCTTGCGCTCGGCGCCTTGCAGCGCGGCGGGCATCGGATAGTGTTCGCTCGGAATCGATAGCAGATGCAGATAGTGCGGCAGAAACGACTCCAACGCCGGATCGACCGCCCGCACGTTGGCGATGGCCTTGTCCAGCAACTGCTCGGGGCTGTCCTCCTCGCGCAAATCGAGGGCACGGCGCAGAGCATCGAGGAAGGGCAGATAGGGCGTTTCTATACCGTAGCTCTGACAGCGGCCTTCCAGCGAACCTACTTTGTCGCGCGGCAGACTGTTGCGAAACTCGAACAGCAGGCGGCTCTTGCCCGCGCCGGCTTCACCGATGACGGCGACGAACTGACCGTCTCCTCTTTGCGTCTTTTCTAGACATGCAAGCAGGGCCGAGAACTCCTGCGCGCGGCCCGTGTAGCCGGTGAGCCCGCGGCGCTGCGCGGCTTCGAAGCGCGTCTGGGTCTTGGTGAGCCCGGTTACTCGATACGGCCTCACTGGCTCGGCTTTGCCTTTGAGCGCCACCGCCGGCATCGCTTGCGTTTCGAAGTAGTCCGCGATGCGTTGGTGGGTCTGGGGACTGACCCACACCTCATCGGCGGGGGACTGCGCCGCGAGCCGTGCACCGGTGTTGACCGCATCGCCCGTGATACCGAAGGTGCCATCGCGCTGATCGCGCAAATTGGTGACCACCAGGCCGGTGTCGATGCCGGTGTGCAATCGCAACGGCTGTCCGATGCGCGCTTCGACCGATGGGGCCATCCCCCTGACCATGCGATGCAGGGCCAGGGCTGCACGTACTGCACGCACCGGATCGTCTTCGTGCGCGACCGGAATGCCGAATAACGCCAGGATCTCATCGCCCACGAACTGGTTGACGATGCCGCCGTGCGACTCGACAATCTTTACCGCCTCGGCTTTGATGCGGCCGACCATCTCGGCCACCACTTCAGGGTCGAGTTTCTCGTTCATGGCGGTGTAGCCGGAGAGGTCCGAAAATAGGACGGTAGCCTGGCGGCGCTCGCCTTCGGCGGGGGCGGTGTCGGGTATGGCTGGTTTCGCCCGAGTCATAGTATCGCGGGCGCTTGTGCCGTTGAGCTCGGCGATCGCTTTTAGCAGCATCTTGCGGTGGCCGAGGAGTACACCGAGACTTTCGAGGTCGCCTTCGCCGAGCAGAGGCAAAGACTCGAGGTCTACGCCGTTGTCTTCGAAGACAGCGGCATAGCGCTCAAGGCCAAGCGATTCTAGCCAACTCGACAGGGCAGGCATCTGGCGCTTGAGAGCGGGCGATGGTTAAGCCGGGTGTAAGACATTGAACTTCATGTCTGCGATGGTCCGTTTCGCTGTTGACGTTAGCGCATACTATACAGGGCCAACACGGAAAACATTGGAGATTGGAAGCGATGAGGTAGCATTGTCGTATTCATACAGGAGGGCAGCATGCCGAGAATCGTACGTTTTCATCAAACCGGTGGACCCGATGTCCTGAAAATCGAGGAGGAGCCGCTCGCTCAACCGAAGGAGGGCGAAGTCCGGCTGCGCGTACAAGCGCTGGGTCTCAACCGTGCCGAGGCGATGTTTCGTTCCGGCGCCTATCTCGAAGTCCCCGAGTTGCCGAGCCGCTTGGGCTATGAAGCCGCAGGCATTGTCGATGCGATTGGCGCAGGCGTCTCAAGCGTCAAGGTCGGCGATCGAGTCAGTACGATCCCGGCATTTGGCTTGAGTGCCCACGGGGTCTATGGCGAATCGGCCATTGTCCCCGCGTTCGCCGTGTCGGCCTATCCGGAGCATTTGACGGCGGAGCAAGGTAGCGCGATTTGGATGCAATACATGACCGCGTGGATTGGATTGCTGGAGCGCGGACATTTAGAGAAAGGACAAGTTGCGCTGATCACCGCGGCGAGCAGCAGTGTCGGATTGGCGGCGATTCAAATAGCGAAGGCGACGGGAGCGACCGCGATCGCCGCCACTCGCACAGCCGACAAGAAAGCTCGCCTGCTTGAAGCGGGCGCCAGCCATGTTATCGTCACCGAGCAGGAAAACCTGCCCGAGCGAGTCATGGCGGTCAGCGGCGGAAAGGGCGCGAACCTGATATTCGATCCCGTCTCCGGCCCGTATGTGGAAACGCTTGCGCAGGCCGCTGCTCACGGCGCGACCTTGATCATCTACGGATTGCTGGACATGCGGCCTACGCCTTTTCCCTTGTTCCCGGCGTTCACAAAAGGCTTGTGGATGCATGCGTACGCGTTGTTCGAGTGCACGACTCACCCTGCAACCCTAGAACGCGGTAAACGATTCATCTACGAAGGGCTCAAATCAGGAGCGCTCAAACCCATCATCGATCCCAAAGTGTTTACGCTGGACCAGATAGTGGATGCCCATCGATACCTGGAAAGCAATGAGCAGATCGGCAAGATTGTCGTCAGAATATGACTTTGCAACGTGCACGCGACTTTGCTCGGTTCACACCATTTGTGTTACCGAGTCAGGGCGTTTCTGCAACGGACAGGTTACCCCA
>JBKKAO010000378.1:0-12788 GCA_046714645.1 Burkholderiales bacterium
GATGAAGGGCGATACCTGATGATGGTCGATGTCCCTTTTCGGCGCGTCGAGGAGATTCAGGCGCTCCTGCACGACCGCCACCCGGAGGACAGAGACGGCGGTGTCGAGCCCAGCATGCCGGCGTTCCCCTGATTCAGTCTGCGTTGCGTCCTTGAGAGGATGCCATGATCGCCCCCCGGAGCCCCGGTTCTGGGGTAAGTTATTGTTTGCGATCTCAGAGCAGGATCTTCCAATAATGGTCGATCAATAAGGCCGCAAATAGCGCGGACAGATAGACGATGGAGTAGCGAAAGGTGCGCTTAGCCAATTCATCGGAATAGGTGACATAGATCCTTACTGCGTACACCAGAAACCATCCTCCAAGCGCTAGCGCGCAGGCGACATAAATCAGCCCGCTCATTCGGCTCACGAAGGGAAGAAGGGACACCGCCAGCAGGATGATGGTGTAGAGCAACACGTGCAGCCGCGTGTATTTCTCTCCGTGGGTGACCGGCAGCATGGGCACGCCGGCGCGGGCGTATTCCTTGGTGCGATAAAGCGCGAGCGACCAGAAGTGTGGCGGCGTCCAGGCGAAGATAATCAGAAATAGCAGCAGAGCATCGGGTGATATCTCGCCCGTGACCGCCGTCCAACCCAGGACCGGTGGCATGGCGCCCGATGCGCCGCCGATCACGATGTTTTGCGGCGTCAGGGGTTTGAGAATTACCGTGTAGATGATGGCGTAGCCCACGAAGGTCCCCAGCGTGAGCCACATGGTCAGCGGGTTCACCAAGACATAGAGCACGAACAGCCCGGCACCGCCGAGCAGACCCGCGAAGTACCGCGTCTGCGGCGCGGAGACCTGTCCCATGGGCAGAGGACGCCCGCGCGTGCGCGCCATCAGCGCGTCGATTTTTTGCTCCACCAGACAATTGATGGCGGCCGCGGCGCCCGCGACCAGCGCGATACCCAAGGTGCCGAACAATAGCGGTTGCAATGGTACCCATCCAGGCGTGGCCAAGAACATCCCAATCACAGCGGTGAATAGGATGAGGGATACGACCCGTGGCTTGGTCAGTGCGAAAAACTGTTGAAGCCTAAGACTCAGCGGCGCAGAGGTGGTCGTTGTATCGGTAGCCATTGAAATCATCAATGCCGGAAAGCGGCATGAAGTTTATCATCCTCGCGCAAAAGTTCACTCACCCGATGCGAGAGGCTCTTAACAGCCGTTGCAGATCTTTTTTCATCGCCGAGGGATCGAGGTCGCGCGGATAGCGAAGGATCACGTTCCCCAGCGGATCGATAATAAGCAGGTGATCGGTGAGCGTGGTTTTCACCGGGATGTGTCCGACCCAAGCACTTCCGCGCGCGGAAACAATTCGGGTCCCTGCGTAGTCCGTCAGCACAGATTCATTGGGCGTCACCTCGTCGGTGATGATCCAAAGCCGCTCTATCCGCTCCATGTTCTTGCCTTGGGTCAAGCGGATTTGGCGCAGGTAGTAGAGCTTCTTCCGGCAAAACTCCCCGCAAGACCCCGAGTCCGCCATGGCAAGCACCCACTTGCCGGAGACTTCCTTCAGCATCGTGCTCATCGCGTCGTCTGGCGCGGGGGTGAGGACCTTCTCGGGCGCAATGAGCTCGCCGTAGTTGACGAAGGAGGTAGGCTTCCAGAACGAATACAGCAAGTAGGATCCCACAAAAGGAAGCACGGCGATGACTCCGATCAGAATCAGCGTACGTTTGGCGCTACGCTGTGCGCCGGACATTGAGAAATAGATAGAGAAGAAAGATCGCCGCGCTCATGGCGTACCACTGCAAGGCATAGGCGCGATGTCTGTCGACACCCAAATCCGGGCGAGGCCATTGCCGGCCGAGCCCATCGGACACATCGCTATGCAGTTGTATCACCGCCGGCACAAGTTCAAGACCTGTGTGCCGAGCGTACCGGTCTAGATCCAAGTTCTGCCACACCCGTCCGGCGATGGTGTCCCGAGAGAGTTCTACGAATCGGGTGGAGGGCGGCAGTGCGACGCCAATCACCTTTACCACGTCCAGTGGAGTGTCCACATTGGGAAGGATCGATCGATCCAATGGCGCCGCCATCCAGCCACGATTGATCGCTACCGCCTTTTCGCCCGTCAATGCCAAGGGCGTAATCACTTCGTAGCCCGCCACGCCCTTTCGAACGCGGTTGTCCAGGAAGATGGTGTGGGTCGTGAGCAGCCTGCCCTGGGTCTGGATACGATGGTAGGCGATGGAGTCCGCGGATTTCAGCGCCGGATCCAGCACAATCGGTTCCTCGCCCATCGCTTGCTCGATGCGCTGCTGGAGTTGCGCTTTGGACTGCGCCCGGCCCGATTGCCAGTTGCCGAGAACTATGGTGACCACGATACTCACGATCGCCGCCAGCGCGGGTAAAAATGACCATCGAAATCTCATTCTGTGCGTACGGTGCGCGAATCCTGAGAGGAAAAGCAATGGTACGATCCTTCAAAGAACCGCCCATCCTGGCGAGGGAGTCCTATGCGCTTCATCATCATCGCGTTTCTAGTCGTCATTCTTGCCAGCCTCGGGTCGGCCCTGTTTTACCTGATCCGCGATAAAGGCGGTAGCGAGCGCACGGTGAAAGCGCTGACCGTGCGCATCACGCTATCCATCACGCTCTTCGTCCTGCTGATGTTGAGCTATTACTTTGGCTTGATCCCCAATCGGGGGCCATAAACTGCTACGCCGCACGGACAGTGCGGCGTAGTCAGTGCGATGAAGCCGCGCAAGGACACGGCGCGAAAAACTATAGCCAGTAAACCACCACGAATAAACCCAGCCACACCACGTCCACGAAGTGCCAGTACCAGGACACCGCTTCGAATGCGAAGTGGTGCTCGGGCTTGAAGTGACCCTTCAGGCAGCGGAACAAGATCACGATCAGCATGATGGTTCCTACCGTGACGTGAAAACCATGGAACCCCGTCAGCATAAAAAAAGTCGCACCGTAGGCGCCCGTGGTGAGCGTCAGATTGAGCTCTTTGTACGCGTGAATGTACTCGTAGCCTTGCAGGAACAGGAACAAGATGCCAAGCGCGATGGTGAGAAACAGGGAGAAATTCAGTTTGAAGCGATTGTTTACTTTCAGACCCCAGTGCGCAAAGGTAATGCTCGCGCCGGAGGTCAGCAGGATCAAGGTGTTGATGGAGGGAATCCCCAAAGCGCCCATGGGTGTGAAGGTTTCTTCGATACCCGGTCCTGAGACCGGCCATCCGGCTTTGAAGCCCGGCCATAGCAATTGCTGCGTGTCACTGGATCCCAGCCACGGAACCGACAGCACTCGCATGTAGAACAGAGCGCCGAAGAAGACAGCGAAAAACATGACCTCAGAGAAAATGAACCAGCCCATCGACCAGCGGTAGGACATGTCCACCTGCTGGTTGTACTTTCCGCTCTCGCTCTCGCCGATGACAGCTCCGAACCAACCGAACATCATGTAGACCATCACCGCCATGCCGGCGAGCAAGACATAGCCCCCGCCCTCCACGTGATTCATGAGGAACGCCCCACCCAAAGCCATGAGGAGGATTCCCACGGACCCGACGACCGGCCAGTGGGAAGGATCCGGAAGGTAATAGCGAATAGCGGAATGGATTGCCATGGGTTTTAACTCCTCTCCTGACTGACTAGTGGTCCCCGAATCTTGTCGCCACGTGTGATCAACTCGTTACAAATCTTACCAAGGTAGTTATTAGAAATACGAACAACGCTGCCGCCACGATCCCCGCAATGATCACGTGCGCCGGGCGGATGGACGCCATATCCTTGTCTCGCTCCGCACTCTTGCGAATTCCGCAAAAAGCCCACAGCACCGCAACGATGGCTCGCAGGGGGGATGGTTTCACAACTGAATCAGCCAAATTGGGAGCGCTCCGGCTCAAACCCGTCCTTTAGCGCTCTTCGGAAGCACGGGATTTCCAGGCACTTCGAAGAACGTGTAGGACAGCGTAATCACATTCACATCCTTGGGCAGAGTGGAATCGATCAACAGTTGTACCGGCATCTCGCGCGCCTCATGGGGTTTTAGCTCCTGGCGGACGAAGCAGAAACATTCGAGTTTGCGCACATAGTTCCCGGCAAAACTGGGACCGTAAGCGGGGATGGCTTGGCCCACGACCGCGGAATCCGAGGTGTTCTTCACTCGATAGGTCACTTGAACGAGTTGTCCGGGATGAACCCGAACCTCCTTCTGGAGGGGCTCGAACTCCCAGGACAAGCCGCGCGTGTTCGCGTCGAGATGGAGGGTGATCCAGCGCGAGGTATCTACCTGGGTATTGCCGAGCACATCGGCGCGCGCGAGCTCCGTGAGTCCCGCGGTCTCGCAGATCTTCTTGTAGAGAGGGACCAGTGCGTAGCCGAAACCGAACATCATCACGGTGACCAGGAGCAGCTTGCGCAGGAGCACTCGATTGGACTGGGCTTGTTGAGCGCGATCCGCCATCGGATGACTCATCTTCCCAGGAATTGCCGCAACAAGAAGCCCAGGAATAGCGCCAGCGCGACGGATCCGAAAATCAATCCGGTGCGCAAGTTCTTGCCTCGCCGTTGGGCTCGTAGATCGGGAGTCGTTGTACCCATATTGCGGCTCGTTACTCGATGGCGGGGGGCGTCTCGAAGCTGTGGTAAGGCGCGGGGGTGGGCAACGCGGTCCACTCCAAAGTATCCGCACCGTCCCAGGGCATTTGAGGCGCCTTCTCTCCGCTCTTGATCGCCTTCAACAGGATATAGAGGAAGAAGATCTGGCTCAGCCCGAAGCCCCAGGCTCCAATGCTCGAGATCGCATTGAACTCAGTGAACTGCAACGCGTAATCGGGAATGCGCCGAGGCATGCCTGCCAAGCCCAGGAAGTGCTGTACGAAGAAAGTCACGTTGAAGAAAATGAAGGACAGCCAGAAGTGCCACTTGCCCAAGGTCTCGTCGTACATCCTTCCAGTCCACTTGGGTAACCAGTAGTACACGCCGGCGAAGGCGGAGAACAGCGCTCCCGCGACCATCACGTAATGGAAGTGAGCCACCACGTAATAGGTGTCATGCAACTGCACGTCCACCGGTGTGATGGATAGCACCAACCCGGTGAAACCGCCCAAGGTAAACAGAAACAAAAAGCCGCAGGCGAACAGCATGGGCGTTTCAAAGGAAAGCGCGCCCTTCCACATGGTCGCCACCCAGTTGAACACCTTCACCCCGGTGGGAACCGCGATGAGAGTGGTCGCATACATGAAGTAGAGCTGAGCCTGCACGGGCATACCCACGGTGTACATGTGGTGTGCCCACACCATGAAGGACAGAATCGCGATGGACGCTGTAGCGTACACCATGGAGGCGTAGCCGAACAGAGGTTTGCGCGAGAAGGCGGGGATGACCTGAGAGACCACGCCGAAGGCGGGGATCGCGATGATGTAGACCTCAGGGTGCCCGAAGAACCAGAAGATGTGCTGGAACAGCACCGGGTCGCCGCCGCCCGCGGGGTTGAAGAAGTGAGTATCGAAATGACGATCGGTGAGCAGCATGGTTACCCCGCCTGCCAGGACAGGCATCACCGCCACCAGCAAGTAGGCGGTGATCAACCAAGTCCAAACGAACATCGGCATCTTCATCAAGGTCATGCCAGGTGCGCGCATGTTCAGAATGGTGGTGAGGATGTTGATGGACCCCATAATCGAGGACATCCCGAGGATGTGCACCGCTAAAATGGTGAGATCCATGCTCATGCCTTGCTGGATAGACAGCGGGGGATACAGAGTCCAACCCACGCCGGCGCCACCGCCCGGGGACAGTTGCGCGAGTATCAGCAGAATGGCCGCGGGAGGCAGCAACCAGAAGCTCCAGTTGTTCATGCGCGGGAAGGCCATGTCGGGCGCGCCGATCATCATGGGAATCTGCCAGTTCGCGAATCCCACGAAGGCCGGCATGATGGCACCGAACACCATGATCAACCCGTGGTAGGTGGTCATGGCGTTGAACACTTCGGGTTTCACGATTTGAAGTCCGGGCGTGAACAGTTCGCTGCGAATCACCAACGCCATGGCGCCGCCAAGCAAAAACATGGTGAAGGAGAACCACAGGTACATCGAACCGATGTCCTTATGGTTGGTCGTCGTGACATAGCGCATCAACCCCGTTGGGTGATGTTCGTGGCCATGATCGTGGGCGGGTCCGTGAGCAGCTTCCATCTGCACTCTCCTAGATCAAAATCTTCTCATTGATGAGTCATGCGTTTACTTCGACGCCTGAACCATGTGGTCCACCGCCGCCTTCACGTCAGCGTCCGGGAGATCCAGATTCCCGCCCTTGGGCGGCATGGTCTTAAAGCCTTTGATGGAATGCTCGTAGAGCGCATCGTTACCCTGTGCGATACGCGCATTCCAAGCGGCCTTGTCTCCGAGTTTTGGTGCATTCAGGAGCCCGGTCTGATGACACATCTGGCAAGCCTTCTCGTAAACCGCCTTGCCGTCTCCCGCGGCGGCGGGTGCCGCGGCTGCCGTTTGCTCAGCGGCGGCGGGCGTGGGGGTGGACGCGGCGGCAGGCGCTTGCTTGGCTTTTTGCTCCGTCACCCATTGTTTGTATTCGTCCTCGGAAACCGCCTTCACCACGATGGGCATGAAGCCATGCTCTTTTCCGCATAGCTCGGCGCATTGTCCGCGGAAGGTACCGGGGGCGGAGGCTTTAAACCAAAGGTCTTTGATGAAGCCCGGAATGGCGTCTTGTTTTACCGCAAGCGCGGGCACATACCAAGCGTGAAGTACGTCGGCCGCGGTCAGGACTACGCGTACTTTCTTGCCGACCGGGACCACCATGGGATAATCCACTTCCAAAAGGTAGTTCTCGCCCTTGGGCGCCTTGCCTTCGATTTGATCTCTCGGCGTGGTGAGGTTGCTAAAGAAGTCCACGCCCTCTTGCAGGTAATCGTAGTGCCACTTCCACTGGTACCCGGTCACCTTCACGGTCATGTCCGGCGCGGAGGTATCGCGCTGCTGCAGAAGCGCCTTGGTCGCGGGAAACGCCATCAGTACGAGGATGATCACGGGAATGATCGTCCACAATATCTCGACGACGGCGTGCTCATGGAACTGCGCTGCCTTGTGTCCCACCGACTTGCGGTGCTTGATCAAGGAGATCAGCATGACGCCGAATACCGCCACGAAGATCCACACGCAGATCCATGTGATGATGGTGTGCAGGTCGTAGACGCTCTGAGCCATCTCCGAGTGTGGCGTCTGCAATCCCAGTTTGTACTCCGCCCAGGCGGACGTTCCAACCAAGAGAGCTAGGGCCGCTAACGCGCGCTGCGCGATTGTTCTAGTCATGATCTCCCCGACCTATTGACCGGCTTACTGTTCCTGATTCATTGACTCTTGAGTTGCTGCTTAACTCGCGCCGCCACCTCGAGAATCTTCTCCTCGGGCAGGTGGCGCCCGAACACCACTTCCCTTCCATGGGATCGCACCACAAGGCAAGCACGCCGCCCAGGTTGCGCTGGAACGCCACTCACCCGGGCCCAATGCCTGTTGAACTCAAACCGGCTGGTCTGACCTTGCTCCTGGCGTTCGATCACTATATGGTCGGCGTCGATGACGATGCTTTCGAAATCGGCCGCGTGCCGCTCCATGCACCGAAACGCCCAAAAAACCGCCGCCAACTCCAGGCCCGCGAAGGGCAGCACCGGCCACGCGCCGGCAGCGAAGAACGCCAGGGAAATGGCGATAGATACGAAAAAGAAAGAGGCAAGAACGAATTGGCGGCCAAGCGATGAGAGAGAGTGATTGCGGCGAGCCACCAACAAGAACTCAGTCACTGCCTTGGTTTCGGTGCATTCCATCTCTAATCTCACTGTTCGCCGCCGCGCGGGCTCCCTGCTAAGCGGCGCGAACTCTAGCACAGCGCGAAGTGTGAAAGCAAGAAGACCCCAATTGAATCAGCGGTGTTCCCCCGCACATGCGCTAGGTCTTGCTGGCGAAGCGAATCACCGAACGGCCATCTTGCAGCCGGTGCCCGGCTTGGGCCAGGGTCTCGGGTTTCCAGGCATGGCCATATATCACTTCGAGAGTGGCCGATATGTCTATCGCATGCCCCGTGATTCCTGCTTGGCGCTGCTTCCCGGCGAGGCCTCGCGGCCGGTCCACGCGCACATCGAGGCCGCCCCAATTCTTGAGATCGGCCAGTAGCTTGGCAGGGTGGGAGTAGGTCAGTCGCAAATGCTCCTGGTCCATCACCGATCCGGAGAAACCCTGATGCGAAAGCAAATCGCCTAGATCATGCATGTCGGCCAAGCGTTCCTTGAAGGCGGGATTCAGCCTGGGTGCCCACTCCATTAAGGTGTCCGGCCCTAGGGTCGTGAACATGAGTAGCCCGCCGGGTTTCAACACGCGATGCCACTCGGCGATGCCTCGCGCAAGATCCTCCGACCAAGCCAGCGACAGATTCGACACCACGCAATCCACGCTGGCACTCCCCAGCGGCAGCCGTTCGAAGTCCGCGCACAGTGTCCTGACCGGAACCTCCTTCGATCCCCCTAACCAACGCGGCCGCCTGCTGGGGCGAGGAATCTGGCGAAGCATGCCGCAAGAAATATCCACAGCGATGGTGGCGGCCTGGGGATAACGCGCCGCCATAAATCGCGCCGCGATACCGGGTCCGGCGCCAAGGTCCAGAATCACGGAAGGAGTGAGCCGCACCAGTTCCAGGCGGGAAAGCATGCGCTGGCAGATCTCGCTTTGTACCTGCGCCGCCTCCAGGTAAGCTGGCGCCAAACGGTCGAAGGCTCGCCTAACCGCGGTCTTATCCAAAGGCTTCAGAACGCCCTCCTTCATGCACCATTCATGAAATTTCTCGCTCCGTACTTCGCCGCCCTCGCCCGGCAGCTTCCCGAGCCCTGCATGCTTTGCGCGGCACGCTTGAGCATCGAGGGTCTGTGCGCGGCTTGCCGGGAAGACTTACCGCGACTTCCCGTACCGCACTGTCCGGTGTGCGCGATCCCCACCGCCACGGCCGGTATCTGCGGTCGCTGTCTTAAGCGTACACCCCGATTCGACGCCGTGACCGCGGCCTTTGTCTACACCTTCCCCGTGGACAGACTCATTGCCCGCCTGAAGTTCGGCCACACTTTAGCAGTCTCCAGAGTATTGGGCCGGGAAATGTGCACGGCCTTGGCACATGAACCTCGCCCCGATTTCGTGCTGCCCATGCCGCTATCGAGAGAAAGGCTACGCGAGCGCGGATTCAATCAAGCAATGGAGATCGCTCGCGTGCTCGCCACCAACCTAGAAATCCCACTCGTCTCCGATGCCTGCGAGCGCCGCCGGCATACTCTGCCCCAAATGAGACTTCCCCTAACCCAACGCCGGGCCAACCTGCGCAATGCCTTTCGTTGCACGCCTAACTTGAAGGGCGCCCACATCGCGGTGGTGGACGATGTCATGACCAGTGGCGCCACCCTCGATGAACTGGCGCGCACTCTCAAGCGGGCGGGGGCGAGCCGAGTCACGGGTTGGGTGGTGGCGCGCACGCCGGAGAAACTGTAGTTACTTCTTGGGCGCGGTGGCCAGTACCCGTTGGAGGGATTGGAGTTGTTGCTGCGCCAAGTTCGCCAGCGGGGCACTGATACCTTCCATCTCGCTCACGCTTTGATACGCGGTGTAGGCCGCCGCGTATTGGCCGTCGTTACGAAACGCGTAGCCCAGCCCGATGTGATAGGCCGGATTCTTGGGCGCCAAGGCGATGGCCTCGGAGTATTTCTGAGCAGATTCCGCATGACGTTGTTCGCGCGCCAGCGCATTACCCCACAATGCGAGATAGTCCGGATTAGAGGCTCCGGCAGCGCGCTCCTGTACTAATAGGGAGAGGGCGTCCTTGACCGCACCGCGCTCGAGTTTCAAGCGAGCGCTAATCATCGCGAAGCCCGCCTTCGCGCTTCCATGAACCACTCCGTCCAGGGCCACGGCTTCGGCCATGGGCTTGTTTTGAGCGTCGAGCAAGAGCGAGAGCAACGCCTGCCGTCCTCGGTCAAAGCTGGAATCCGCCGCGATGGATGCAAGGAACAATTGCTCCGCTTCCGCGTTCGCTTTCCGGCGTATCGCCATGAGGCCGGACTCCAAGGCGGCGTGGGCGCGCTCGCGCGCGTTGGGTTCACGAACATTCTTTTCGATGGGCGGCGGCAAGGATTGAACTTCATCACTGCGCAAGTCCGCGGGCGCGCCGGTTTAGGGCAGTTAGGACAACACTGCCGGCTTCACGAGCGCGCGCGCAGGCAAATGCGCCAGTACCGCGGGCTTCTCGCTAAGTACAGACGAGGTCATATCCGTCACGGATGAGCGAAGTTCGTAGTCCGGGCGCAGCTCTGAGGGCGGAGTTGAAGCCTCTTCGCTCGCCTCAGTGGAAGGAACCGCGGCAGCAGTGGAAGGAGCCGCGGCAGCAAGTGGAGGCAGGTTCGTATCGGGCGCCCTCGCAGGCTCGATCGATCTCGGAAGCGCAGCCGTTGGATGAGCAAACCGGGGTAGATCGGTGCTCGCTATGAGACCTCCTAGGATTGCCACAGCCAATAGGCCCACGAGGGCGATCTTGCGGCCGAAGGAAGTTCCCGGGGAAGCCGGTAGCGCCCGCACACTCAGTCCGTTTAGGCTCGTATGCTCACCGTTTGCGTGGCGGCCCTCGAGATCCTTGAGGACCTTGTTGATGAGGCTCATAGCAAAGCCATACCCGCTCCCAACGCCACAACCGCGGCGGGCACCATGGCCCAGAACCAGGGGAATAGGCGCTGGGCGGCAGGCGTATCACGCATTGCATGGCGCACATGCCGCGCTTTGACGCAGCCTCCGCCTTCGCCGTAGACCGTTAGTAGGGCTTTGTGAGCAACGATATTGAGCAAACGCGGCACCCCTGCCGTGGTGCGATAGAGCATCCGGGCCGCGCGATAGGAGAACACTGGCTCGCCTTTTCGGCCCGCCACACGCAGCCGGTGCGCGAGGTAGTGCGGCACCTCCTCCTTACCGAGTGCGCCGAGCCGGTACTCGAAGGTGATGCGCTGGCGCAACTGCCGGGCCGAGGTTCGAGATAGATTTTCATCCAACTCGGGCTGCCCGAAGATCACCACTTGAATCAGCTTGCGCTTTTCCGTCTCCAGATTGCTGACCAGCCGCAAGGCCTCCAAGGTTTCCAGAGGCATGGCCTGCGCTTCGTCGATGCACACCACGACCTGTTTTCCCTCCCGCGCGAGGTCCAACAAGTGGGCGTTGAGTACGCGCAATTGTTCGTGCAGACCGGTGCTCAGGGGCATGGAAATCTCGAACTCGGCGCCCAAGCTCATCATCAACCCACGCGGATCCAACATAGGATTGGGAATGTAGGCCATGACATAGCGCGAGCCCAGCATGGAGAGAAAGCGCCGGCACAGCAAAGTCTTGCCCGTACCCACCTCGCCGGTGATTTTGATGAAGCCCTCGCCGCCGGCCACCGCCACCAGCAAGGTATTGAGCGCCTCTTGATGGGTCGCGGCGCTAAAGGCGAAGCTCGGATCGGGCGTGATGCCGAAAGGTGCTTCACTTAACCCGAAATGTTTTTGATACATAGGGGCGGATGCGCAGATGAGTTACTTTGCCGAGCGCGATAGCGTGGCGCGCTCCAGGTCTCCGATTCTCTCGCCCGTGTTGCGAACATCCTTTTTCCAGTCTTCATCTCCCAGGATGACGGTGGGCTTGATCAGAATGACGAGTTCGCTCTTAGTCGTGGCATTGGAGTGGCTCTTGAACAGATGGCCCGCGATGGGAATATCGCTTAAGAACGGAACGCCGGAGCGTTGGCGGATCGCGGATTCCTTCATCAAGCCGCCGATGGCCACGATGTTGCCGTCGTTGACGCGAACGACCGTGTCGCTTTCGTTGATGCTGCTCGTAGCCAGGGGCAGTTTGAAGCTACCGGCGGTACCGAGGTCAATATTCTTGGCCTTCTCCACTACCGTGCTGACCGATGGATGCACGTGCAAAATGATGTGGCCCGTCTCGTCGATTTGAGGTGTGACGTCCAGAGCAATACCGGAAAAGAAGGGCTGCACCGTGATAGAGGGGGAGTTTTGTACGGTCCCCACCGCGGAGGTGGTCTGGTTGTTGGTCACTCCCGTGACGAAGAACTCGTCGGTGCCCACCTTGAGCACCGCCTTCTGGTTGTTAAGCGTCGCGATGCGCGGGCTCGATAACACATGCAGATTGCCTTGGGTCTCTAGAAAGTTAAGCAGGGCGGCAAAGTTGGTGGTTTGGAAGGCAAGCCCCAAGAGCGATCCTACCGCCGAGCTACCCAGGTTTACCGCGCCCGGGAATGCCGGGTTGGAAGTCAGTTGAGAGCCTGAGAGAACGGAACCATCCGCGGCACGGGCCGTGAAGCCTGTGAGCGCGCCGCTCGGACTAAGCGTCGCGCCTGGAGAGATCACACCCCCGGCCGCGCGATGATTGTTGCCGGTGGCGAAGGCAGCCCAGTTGATACCGCTCTCCGCGCCATCCCTCAATTGCACTTCGATAATCTTGGCCTCCAACATCACCTGCCGGGCCACCACACGCTGCATGGTCTTCAAGAAATCGTTGACCGCGCGCAATTCGTTGGGCATGGCGCGCACCACCAGCACACCGGCCTGGGCATTGACGACCACCGAGCGCCCGTTCTCGGCCCCCACGATTCCCTATACCGAGACAGCTACATCACCCCAAAAATCGTTATTCGCCGTGGTCGTCACCCGGCTGCTTTCCACCGTGCGTGCTTGGCCGGAGATGGGGGTGGCA
>JBKKAO010000379.1:0-4853 GCA_046714645.1 Burkholderiales bacterium
AATACGCCGGCTGGAATTTGTCCCACGGAGAAGGCAAGGGAGCCTTTCACGCCATGGGTTCCGGCCCGGGACGCGCGGCCGCTGGAAAGGAAGCCTTGTTCAAGGAGTTGTGTTACGAGGACCGCGCCAAGGAGGTGTGCTTGGTGTTGGAAACGAACCAGGTGCCCCCCGCGGAACTGGCGGAGAAGGTGGCAGGTGCCTGCCAAGTGTCCGCTAAGAGCGTCAGCTTCATCCTGACACCGACGACCAGCCTAGCGGGATCAGTCCAAATTGTGGCGCGCGTCCTGGAAGTCGCCCTGCACAAAGCCCATACGCTGGGATTCCCGCTGCATCAGATCGTGGATGGGCTGGGGGCCGCGCCATTGTGTCCGCCTTCGGCGGATTTTCTGACGGCCATGGGGCGTACCAACGATGCCATCTTGTTCGGTGGCCAGGTACACCTATTCGTGGACTGCGCGCCGAGCGATGCCGAGCACTTGGCTTGGCAACTGCCCTCCAGCGCATCCAAGGATTATGGAAAACCCTTCGGGCAGATCTTCAAGGCGGTGAACTACGACTTCTACCAGATCGATCCCCATCTCTTCGCCCCAGCCGTGGCCATGGTGACGGAGATCAAGAGCGGGAAAACCTTTCACGCCGGCGCGTTCAGCGCGGATTTGCTTGAGCAATCGTTCTCCTAGGATCGCCATCGCCACCGACAGCATCGGTTGGCAAGGCGAGCAATTGCGAAGCGCCTTTGAGCGGCGCGGCGTAGACGTGGCGTTCGTGTCGCTGCGCGATGGTTGCTTCGATACGAGCGTTCCACATGGGCTACGAATTCCGGGTTTCGAGGACGCGCTCCCCGGCGGAGTGTTCGTGCGGCAAGTTCCCGGTGGAACCCTGGAGCAGGTGGTGCTGCGCTTGGATTTTCTGCATGCGTTGAAGGAGGCTGGCGTGTGCGTCTACAACGATGGGCGCGCCGTCGAACGCACCGTGGACAAGGCCATGACCTCTTGGTTGTTGCATCGCGCCGGTGTGCCCGCCGCGCCCACCTGGGTGGCGGAGTCGGCCGCGCAAGCCAGATCCGTGGTGGAGCGGGAGACGGGCGCTGGTTACGAGTTAGTGGTCAAACCGCTCTTTGGCTCCCAAGGTAAGGGTTTGATGCGGGTTAGGCGGGCGGAAGAACTCCCCGCTCCGGAGCGCTTCTCTGGCGTGTATTACCTTCAGCGATTTCTGCCACCGGACCCGCAGGGCTTTCGCGATTGGCGCGTGTTGGTCGTCAACGGCAAGGCACTGGCCGCCATGGAAAGACAGGGCACCGATTGGATCAGCAACGTGGCTCAAGGCGCTAAGTGCATGGCGGCGCCCCCCGAGGGCGCCTTGGCGGAGTTGGCCGAAGCTGCCTGCGCCGCGGTCAAGGTGGGCTACGGGGGCGTGGACTTGATGCGTGATCCGCGCGGGGCGCTTCAGGTTATCGAAGTCAACGGGATACCCGCTTGGCAAGGCTTACAGTCGGTATGCGAGTTCAACATCGCACAGCGTCTGGTGGCGGATTTTCTTAGCCGGTGTTGATCTCGGCACGAGTCGAGCAGGCCTTTCTTGAAGCCTGCCGTCTGGATGTGGAAGCCTTCAAGCCGGGTAATGTGAGCCTCGCTTCTCCCGGTCACGGCATGACGGCGGCGGATTTCTTGAAAAGCGCCGAGGTCTCCGCGCCCATCGTGGCGGCTCCCGGTCTTGCCGTGGGAGAACGTATTCTCACGGCGGTGCAAGCGACGTGGAACGCGGTGGGCTGCAACACCAACTTAGGCATTGTGTTGTTATGCGCACCGCTGGCCCAGGCGGCACTGCGCCGCGCGGACCTTAACGCGGTACTGGCGGCGCTAGACGTGGAAGACGCGCGAGCGGTCTTCGAAGCTATTCGCCTGGCGTCCCCCGGCGGGCTAGGTCAGGCGCCTGAGCACGATGTCCGCCAAACGCCCACGGTGACCCTGCTCCAGGCCATGCAAGCGGCCGCAGACCGCGACCGTGTCGCCCATCAATACGCTTCCAACTTCGAGGACGTCCAGACGCTGGGCGTCGGGCAAGCGCGAGCGGCGCTGGCGATGGGTTGGCCGAGGCCATGGGCGATGACACGGGTGTTCATGGTCTTTCTCTCGGAATTTCCCGACTCCCACATCGCGCGCAAGTATGGTTGGGCGGTGGCGGATCAAGTGCGAGCGGAGGCCCGCAGCCATGCCCCAATCCTATGGAAGGCGAGCGATCCCGCGATGGCGTTCTTAGCGGAGTGGGACCAGTCGCTGAAGGCGCGGCGTCTGAATCCTGGCACCAGCGCGGACTTAAGCGTGGCGGCCTGGTTCGCGCTGGCCTTGGAAGATTTGGTGAAGTAGGGGTAGCATCTTGGCCGGGCGAGTTGGGAGTCGCTGTCCCGAGCTTGCCGAGATGCGCAGGGATCCTCGTCCTTTACTGGGTTCCGCACGATCCAATCAACCTAAAAAATTCCGGAGGCAGAGCATGGCAAAGATTACTGGAGTATGTGTAGGTGAGGCGCTGGTGGGCGATGGCAATGAAGTCGCACACATCGATTTACTGATCGGACCTCGTGGGAGTGCCGTCGAGACGGCGTTCTGCACCGCCCTGACCAATAACAAGGACGGATTTACCTCCCTCCTCGCGGTGGTAGCCCCCAACTTGCTGACCAAGCCCGCGACCGTCATGTTCAACAAGGTGACCATCAAGGGCGCCAAGCAGGCGGTACAAATGTTCGGACCCGCCCAACGCGCGGTGGGCATGGCGGTGGCGGACTGCGTGGAGGATGGCACCATTCCGGCGGATGAGGCCGATGATTTGTTCCTCTGCGTGGGCGTGTTCATCCACTGGGAGGCCGAAGACGACAAGAAGATTCAGCAGTACAACTACGAAGCCACCAAGCTCTCCATCAAGCGCGCTATCGCGGGCGAGCCTAGGGCGAAAGAAGTCGTGGCCAAGAAGGGCTCCGCGACCCACCCCTTCCAAGCCAAGTAGTGTTTCGGGTGCGAAGCCCGTCCGGACGGGACGGGCTTCGTTATTGGAGATGCACCGCGCCGATGCGACCGTCGTGTAGGGCAGTGGCAACTAGAACGCCGGCGACGCCGGCTCGTTCAGCCAAAGCCAAGTCATCTGGGCCACGCACTCCGCCCGCGGCATAGACCGCTACGTGAGGTGCGAGGCCGCGCAATCTCCGAATGAGTGCCACATCGGGCCCAGCACTACTTCCCACCCTGGCGAGATTCATGGCGAGCACCCTGGATGGCCACAGACTGGGCTGTTCCATCAAACCCGGCGGACCCATGAAGGTGCCGCCGCGAAAATCCAGAGATAAGATCCAAGATCCCGTGTGGAGGTCAGACGAAAGTTCAGTCGTGGCGGGGTCATCGGTGAGGGATTCTGAGCCGAGGATAGGGGTGGCCAAACCCTCTCTATGCCACTGGAGCAAATGGTGAGCGGAACTCAAACCCGCGTCCACCCACAACTGTAATTCCGGATAGCGTGCGCGGATAACTTCGAGGATTCTTCGGTGATCGCCAAACCCCTGAATGGCGTCCAAATCGGCGATGTACATCGTCTCGAAGGGATGAAGGCTCAGCAACGCGGCGACGATCGCTAACGGTTCCGAGCCTTCGCACAGCGCCGACTCAATGGGCTGATAGTTAGCGCGATCGCCGCGCTTGGCATGCACGACTTGGCCGTGCAGGAGGTCGATGACTGGTATAACTTGCACGATGCGAATATTGGTCTACGAACACATGACGGCGGGAGGATACCGCGCCGGTGCCAGCTCGCTGGTACGAGAGGGCGAGGCCATGATACGCGCGCTGCTCGCCGATCTTTCCGTCATTCAAGGCGTGGAGTTGGCCGCTTTGCGCGATACAAGATTGCCCGGAAACCTGATTTGTTCAGTACATCCTCTGAAAGGCGAGCGCGAGCTTTGGCCCGCTCTGAAGAAAGCGATCGGTGAGTGCGATGCGGTGTGGCCCATCGCACCCGAAACCGATGGCTGGCTCGAACGCATCTCCGCGGAAGTGATGAGCCATGGCAGCTTGCTTCTGAACAGCGGGCTCGATGCGGTGCGAATCACCTCAAGTAAATGGCGGACCTCGCAGGTTTTGCACGAAGCGGGTATTCCCGTGGTCAGCACCTTTCGCACGATGCAAGAGGTGCCGCGAGAGCTTGAGCGCATCGTAGTGAAACCCGACGATGGCGCCGGGTGCGTGGATACTTTCATCCTCACAAGACGAGATCACACACCTGCGTCCAACGCCGTGTACCAACCTTACATCGATGGAGATCCGCGCAGCTTCTCCATGCTCTGTTCCGGGGGAGCCGGCGAACTGCTATGCGTGAACACACAGATCGTCCGGGAGACCGACGGTGCATTGTGCTTCTTGGGAGTGGAAACCGATGCGCTAGAGGATATGAGCGGTGAAATCGCGCGATTGGCGGAGCAAATACTCAAGGCCATTCCGGGCCTGCGAGGCTTCGTAGGAGTGGATTACGTTGATACCGAGGCAGGCCCCGTTGTAGTCGAGATCAATCCTCGCTTGACCTCCGCCTACGTGGGAATGAGTGAGCGGCTGGGTTTCAACGTGGCGGCGCGCGTAGTGGAATCGTTTGGGCGGGAAGCGGTGGTCATTCACACGCTAGACTCATCACCATCGCCCCTACATTATTGCCGGGACTAGGGTTGAACATGAGTGGTTTGGCGACGAGAAACCCGAAATGATTCGTACAATGATCCGAAAACTGTGTCCATGGCTGGGGCTATTTGTTGGCCTCGCAGGGATTACGGGCGGATCTTTGTCGGGGGCGGAGCCGACTCTGGCTGATCTGCTCCGTCT
>JBKKAO010000380.1:0-6329 GCA_046714645.1 Burkholderiales bacterium
GAATTACCCACCTTGGCGAAGCGGCCGGGCCGATTTGCCGGCACGAATAGCGGCGAACGGCAGAATAGCCGGACTCGTTCATGAATGTTAATTACCTACTCATTTTTTTCATCGGCAATCCTCGCATGAAGAATGCGCGCTCGCAATACAGCATGGAGTGCGATGGTGCCTTTGACAACGCCGGGTGGTTGGGTCCACATGGCTCCTGGTTGATTGAAAGGGGCGGTATCGGCTTTTTGGGATTGTACATTTTCGCTCTGTGTCGCAAGAATTCGCTCCGTTGACAAAGTGGCGGCAAGAAATCCGCTGAAGGGAGTCTTGGGTGACAGTGATCAACTGTGACATGGGAGAGGCGTTCGGCCTCTACCGCATGGGCGACGATCAGGGATTGATGCCGCTGATCCATGCGGCCAATGTGGCCTGCGGCTTCCATGCTTCGGATTTCAACCACATGCGCTCGACGGTAAAACTCGCCAAGCAGCATGGCGTGAAAGTGGGAGCGCACCCCTCGCTGCCGGATCTGCAGGGCTTCGGCCGCCGCGAGATGAAGATCGGCCGCGAGGAGCTGGCGAACTGCATCATCTATCAGGTCGGTGCGCTGAAGGGCTTTCTTGAAGCCGAAGGCATGGTCCTGAACCACATCAAGCCGCACGGCTCGCTCTATGGCATGGCGGCGCGCTTGGAAGACATGGCCCACGCCATCTGCGATGCTGCCGACGTTTTCAAAGTGCCGCTGATGGGCATGATCAACACCTGCCACGAGACGGTCTACCCGGCGCGCGGCCATAAATTCATCGCCGAGTTCTATGCCGATCTCGATTACAACGACGACGGCGGCTTGATCATCACCCGCGAACATGCGGCAGTGGACGAAGCCAGCGCCGCCGCCAAATCCTTACGCGCCATTCGCGAAGGCAAGGTGAGGGCTGTCGGCGGCAAGGATGTAGCGGTGCGCGCCGATGCGATTTGCGTCCACTCGGATACACCTAACGCCGTCGCCATAGCCCTCGCGGTGCGCGCGGCGGTGAAACCCTATCTCGATGCCGCCTGACTTTGACGAGGAAGACTATGCCTAAGCAAATCCTGTCGCCGCTACCTGGAACCTTCTACCGAAAGCCCGCGCCCGACAAGCCCATCTACAAGGCCGAGGGCGACGCGGTCGCCGTGGGCGATGTCATCGGCCTCATCGAGGTGATGAAGTCGTTTAACGAGGTGAAGGCCGACGTGGCCGGCAGAATCGTCAGGTTCCTTATCGAAAACGAAGAGCCGGTGATGGCGGGCCAGCCTTTAGCGGAGATCACCTGAGGATGGCCATCCGCAAGCTCCTCATTGCCAATCGCGGTGAAATCGCCGTGCGCATCATTCGTGCCGCGAAGGAGCTTGGCATCGCCACCGTGCAGGTCCACAGCGCGGCGGACATCGACTCGCTTGCCGTGACGATGGCCGATGAAGCGGTCAATATCGGTCCGCCCCAAGCGGCGAAGTCCTATCTCAACATCGCGGCAATCCTTGCGGCTGCGCGCGAAACCGGGGCCGACGCGGTTCATCCGGGCTACGGCTTTCTTGCCGAGAGCGCCAAATTCGCCGATGCCGTTGCCGCGGCGGGGCTGATCTTCGTTGGCCCCAAGGGCGATGCCATCCGCACCATGGGTGACAAGGTGGCGGCCCGTGTTGCCGCCGAAAAGGCCGGTGTGCCCGTAGTGCCGGGTTCCGATGGCCGCGTCGACGAACCCGCCGAGGCACGGCACATCGCCGGGCGCATCGGATTTCCGGTGATGATCAAGGCGGCGGCAGGCGGCGGCGGACGCGGCATTCGCATCGCCCACGACATCAACGAGTTCGAACAGCTGATGCCGCAGGCGAGTGCCGAAGCGCTGGCCGCTTTCGGCGATGCCGGGCTTTACATCGAAAAGGTCATCGCGCGGGCGCGCCACATCGAAGTGCAGATCCTGGGCGACGGCCAGCGGGCGGTTCACTGTTTCGAGCGCGAGTGCTCGCTGCAGCGCCGCCGCCAGAAAGTCTGGGAAGAGGCCCCTTCGGCCGCCTTGCCGCATTGGGTCCGCGAGAAGCTGTGCGCCTCTGCCGTGGCCCTGGCAGAGGCCGTCAACTATCGCGGCGCCGGAACCCTCGAATATCTCTACGACGACAAGACACACGACTATTATTTCATCGAAATGAATACCCGTATCCAGGTCGAGCATCCGGTGACCGAGATGATCACCGGCCTCGATCTGGTGCGCGAGATGATCCACATTGCCAGTGGCGAGCCTCTCCGGTTCACGCAGGGCGACATCCGCATGAACGGACACGCCATCGAAGTCCGCATCAATGCCGAAGACCCGGCCAAAAATTTCGTGCCGGGCCCCGGCACCGTCTCGTCGCTGCGCATTCCCGGCGGACCCGGCACGCGTTTCGATACCATGCTATTTCAGGGCTATCAGGTGCCGCCATTCTATGACTCGCTGCTCGGCAAGTTGATCGTCTGGGACGAGACCCGCGCTGCGGCCATCGACAGGATGAAGCGGGCGCTTGGCGAACTCGAAGTCGGCGGCCTCAAGACGACGCAGCCGCTGCATGTGCTGCTCGCTGACGACGCAAGTGTGCGCAGCGGCGATTTCCATACGCGCTGGCTCGAGCCCTGGCTTGAGAAAAATGCGCATAGGTTGAGTTCATAGAGAGGCGGATTACACATGAAGACCCGGTATTCCTATGGAGGCGATGAACACATCTTCGTCGAGTGCGACGAGGAAATGTCTCTGGAGGCCTTTTTCAAGAGCCTTTCCATCACCAATGCGGTGAGACTCGCACGGATCAAGGGTGTGACGGAAATCTGCCCGGCCAACGCTTCATTCCAGATCAAGTTTAATCCCGACATCATCAAGCCCTCCGCGATGCTGAAGGAACTGAAGGCGCTCGAAAAGGCCGCGAGCAAGGCGAAATCCTCGCTGAAGACGCGCATCATCGAGATTCCGGTGCTCTACAATGATCCGTGGACGTACGAAACGCTGATGCGATTCCGCGAGCGCCATCAGGATCCAGACTCGACGGACATTGAATACACGGCCCGCATCAACCATCTGGACGGCGTCGATGGCTTCATCAAGGCGCATTCGGGAGCGCCGTGGTTCGTCACCATGGTCGGCTTCGTGGCGGGCCTGCCGTTCCTCTATCAGATGGTCGACCGCAAGCGGCAGATCCAGTCGCCGAAATACCTGCGTCCGCGCACCGATACGCCCAAGCTCACCGTCGGCCATGGCGGTTGCTTCGGCTGCATCTATTCAGTGCGCGGTGCGGGCGGCTATCAGATGTTCGGTATCACCCCCATGCCCATTTACGATCCCAACCAGAAGATCAAATACCTGCGCGATTTCATGTGCCTGTTCAAGCCGGGCGACATTGTCACCTGGAAACCCATCGAGCGGGCCGAATATGACGAAACGGTCGCGGCGGTGGAGAAGGGCAAGTTCACGCCCCGCATCCGTAACGTGAAGTTCTCGCTCGACGAATTCCACAAGGACATGGACGTCACCAACCGCAACCTGGTGGAGGCACTCAATGGCCATTAAAGTCATCAAGCCGGGCCTCTCGACGACAGTTCAGGACCACGGCCGCCCCGGCTATTACAGTATCGGCATTCCGCTTTCCGGCGGCATGGACCGCTTCGCGCTCAAGGCCGCCAACATGCTGGTTGGCAACAAGGAGGGTGCTGCCGTACTCGAAGCCGTGTTCATGGGGCCGGAACTGGAATTCACCGAAGCTGTGACGGTCGCCGTCACCGGCGCCGAACTGCCGCCGAAGGTGAATGGCGCGGCCCGCGCGACCTGGACCTCCTTCAAGGTGAGGAAGGGCCAGACCTTGTCCTTCGATTTCCTTAAACAGGGGGCGCGTGCCTATATCGCGGTGTCGGGCGGCATCGACGTGCCCGCAGTACTGGGCTCGCGCTCGACGTATACGCTGGGGGCACTGGGTGGTTTCAAGGGACGCAAGCTCGAGGCCGGTGACAAGTTGCCGGTGGGCAAGGGCGGTGGTGCCAAGGAAGGCCGGGCCGTGGCGGAGAAACTGCGCCGCGCGGCCGGTTCGCCCGCGGAGCTTCGCATGCTGCCGGGCCTTTATTGGCACCGCATCACCGGCGACTCGGCCACGCACTTCTTCGAGGACATCTGGAAGGTGGCCCCCGAAGCCGATCGTATCGGCTATCGCTTCAAGGGTGGGCGGCCCTTGAAATTCGTGCCGCGCGAGCCCCCCTTCGGCGCCGGTTCCGATCCCTCGAACATCGTTGATGCCTGCTATCCCTATGGTTCCGTCCAGGTGCCCGGCGGCACCGAACCCATCGTGCTGCACCGCGATGCCGTCTCGGGCGGCGGCTACTTCATGGTGGGAACCGTGATCTCCGCCGACATGGACCTGATCGGCCAGCTGCAGCCGCACACGCCGTCGCGCTTCGTCGAAGTTACCATGGCGCAGGCGCTGAAGGCCCGCCGGGACCGGCAGAAGCTACTCGACCGGATACGATCGTCGGTCGGCTGAACAACCCGCAAGCGAGGACAACATGAAAGCCAAAAGCAAGTCCAGATCCAGGGTCGATCCCATCACAATTTCCGTCGTCCGCGGCGTGCTCGAAACTACGCAACGCGAGATGACTCTGACGCTGGAGAAGACGGCGCGCTCCTCGGTCTTCAATCTGGCGCATGACTATTCGACGGCACTGTTCAACGCCAAGCCGGAAATGATCCTGCAGGGCCAGGACATTCCCATCCATCTGGGTTCGCTCATCCCGGCCATGAAGGCCGTCGCCAAATTCTTCGAGGGCGATATTCACGAGGGCGACCTGATCCTCCACAACGATCCGGCCTTCGGCGGCAGCCATGCCATCGACACCTGCATGTACAAGCCGGTGTTCTACAAGGGCAGGCTGGTGTATTGGACGGTGTGCAAGGGCCATCTGACCGATATCGGCGGGCCGGTTCCCGCCGGCTACAATCCCAACGCCAAGGAAATCTACGCCGAGTGCCTGCGCATTCCGCCAGTGAAGATTTGGGACAAGGGCCGCCCCCGAAGCGACGTGCTCAACATGATCTTCACCAACATGCGGGCCAGGCGCGATCAGGAAGGCGACTTCAACGCGCTGATCGGCGCCTGTCAGGTAGGCGAGCGCAACCTTCTCGCCATGATCGGCAAATATGGCGAGAAGACCGCCGATGCCTGCATCAACGAATTGCTCGACATGGCCGACCGGCACATGCGCGCCCTCATCGCCATCGTTCCCGACGGCACCTATGAAGGCACCGCCGTGCTGGAGGATGCGGGCCATGGCTTCGGCGATTTCGCCATCACCGCGAAAGTGACAATCAAAAAAGATTCCTGCCACATCGCCATTACCAGCCCGCCGCAAATTCCATACTTCATCAATTCCTATGAGGGCAACTCGCATTCGGGTGTCTATCTCGGCCTGATGATGTTTGCAGCCTTGCCGCCGCCCTACAATGAAGGACTCTATCGCTGCGTGAGCATCGATTTCGGTCCCAAGGGCACGATCTGCAATGCGGCCGAACCCGCGCCCCACATGAACTGCACGACGACACCGATGGAGACGCTGACCGACGCCGTGCGGCTTGCCTTCGAGAAGGCCATGCCCTCGAAGGTCGCGGCCTCATGGGGTCATGCCAATGGTCTCAACATTTCCGGCTGGGATACGCGCACCAACGAGGAATACGTCACCATGGTGCTGGCCACCATCATTTCCGGCGGCGGAGCCACGCCGCAGCAGGACGGCTGGCACGCGGTCGGCCCCGAATGCTGCTTCGGAGCGCTGACTTCCGGCGACGTCGAGCTGCTTGAATATTCCTATCCGATCATCATTCATCGCTATTCGCTGATGACCGACTCGGGCGGTGCGGGCAAATTCCGTGGCGGGTCCGGCACGGCCTGGGAAGTCGAACCCCTCGACAGGCAAATGACCTGCATCGGCTTTGGCGAAGGCCGCCGCATTCCGGCAGTCGGTGCCGCTGGTGCCCATTCGCATATGGTCGACTCGAAGGTTGGCCGTCTGGAACTCCGAAAGAAGGGCGAGACCGAAATTATCCGGAAGAATGTGATCGAAACCATCGATCCCGGCGAAACCGTCACCAACATGAATCCCGGAGGCGGCGGGTATGGCAGTCCCCATGAGCGGCCGATCGAGAAGGTCCTGTGGGATGTGAAGAACGGTCTCGTCTCGATCGAGGGTGCCAGGGAGGATTACGGCGTCGTCATCCTCGATCCCGAAGCTCTAAACGTCGACATGGCTGCGACCAAGCAGCTGCGGACAGCGGCTTGAAGGAGGGTCGGCC
>JBKKAO010000381.1:0-3900 GCA_046714645.1 Burkholderiales bacterium
TGGCGCGGACGCACCGACAAATATTATGAATCGATAACCGACGAAGGAAATCGACTTACGGCGGCCGACTATGTCGAGGCGACTGCGGCGATGCAGAGAATGCAGGCGCGCATAGGCATCCTGTTCAGGAAGTATGATCTTATCCTTTCGCCGGTTACTGCAAAACTACCCGGGCCTGCGGAAGTGGCGGTCGATTACGACTATACGGTTTTCACCGCCTTCGCGAATTTTGCCGGCATACCCGCGATCGCTATCCCGGCGCGCTTATCCTCCGAAGGGCTTCCAATCGGATTTCAGCTGTGCGGCCGATTCGGACGCGACCGCGACTTGCTGATGATGGCGAACCAGTATCAGCGACGGTATCTGGCGGATCTTTGGCCGCCGATCTGAGCGTTCTGAAGACGCAGACCATCGCTCTGGCGGCGCCTCCGATGGCCTTCGAACGCTCACGGCTGCGCTCAGCAAAGTGTTGCGCCCTCCCTGATCCCGACTTGAGCCAACCGCTCCCGTCTAAACCGCCTTGGCTACGCGGAGAGCCCCGATGTGTAAAATCGCGCGCGCTTCGCCTTGGCGCTTTATAAGGCTTTACAAACTTCGATGCTCAAAAACACTTTAACACCGCTTAACAAAAACCATAGGATCTCTCCCGAGCGGAGAGGGGAGCGTCGGGCGAAACCGGACTGTCATCCGGTTTCGTAATACTCAGTAGGCAGGTGGAGCCGTCGCTAATTGGCGGTAATGTTTGCGTCTTTGATGACGCGCGCCCATTGCGCCACTTCCGCTTCGATGATCGACCTGAATTCATCGGACGTGCTGGCCGCCGCTTCCAACGCTTGCGCCGAGAACTTCGCTCTGACGTCGTCCATCTGCACGATCTTCCGCAGCTCGGCATTCAGCAACTTGATGACAGCCGCCGGCGTTCCAGCGGGAGCGAGAATGCCAAAGGTGGACGACACGTCAAACCCTGGAAAGCCCGATTCCGCGACCGTGGGCACCCCTGGCAGCACCCCGATGCGCTTTACGCTCGAGACCGCCAGCGCATGCAACCGCTTCGCCTGGATTGTAGGCAGCATCGCGGTGATGCTTGCAAAGGAGATCTGTACTTCTCCCCCCAGCAGTGCCGTTACGGCAGGCGGACTACCTTTATAAGGAACATGCAGAATCTCCATTCCGGTGCGGCTCAGCAGCAGTTCCATAGCGAGGTGGCCGGGGCTTCCTACGCCCGCGGATGAGTATCGCATTGTGTTCGGCTGCGAACGGGCAATGGCCACAAACTCCGCGAGAGACTTGGCCGGTACGGAAGGATGGGCAACCAATATCTGCCCGCCAGTCGCCACCCGCGAGACATACGAGAAATCCTTCAGTAGATCGTATCCGAGCTTGGGATAGAGGCTGCGGCTCGGCGCCAATGCCGAGCTCACTCCCAACAACAGGGTGTACCCGTCCGGATTGGCACGCGCCGCGATTTCGGCACCGAGGTTGCCCCCAGCACCGGGACGGTTGTCCACGATCACGGGCTGGCCGAAACGCTCCGTTAGCTTGGGTCCGATTACGCGCGCCAGATAATCCGCACCGCCGCCGGCGGGGAAACCGTCGATAATCCTAATCGGCTTGCTCGGATAAGGGTCAGCACTGCCACTGGCGGCCCAGACGCCGCAGCTGGCATGTGCCAAGATCACTGTACCAAGCAGTCGTTTCCACATATCGTTCTCCTGGAATGCCGGTGATGTTCCAAACTCAGTTGAAGGGCGACGAATATACATGGTACCCGGTTTCCGCGGCTTAGCAATGGCGAGCCTCGTCCAATGGGGTTTGAGTCTGAACCGGGGGCCGTGATTCCAACGGGTTTGAGTCTGAGCGAGTAGCTGGGGGCGGTCATGATGCGAGGCATGGTGATCGATATGAACGACAAACAGTTGCTTACGCTGGCTCAACTGCGATCCTTTCTCATGCGGTGGCCGTCCGCTGCGACGCCGTGGGGTTGAAACAACGTAAGGGAGCTTACATTCAGTAGCCGTGCTTTTCGGTCCGAGGTGGGAGGGCCCTATGCCAAATGACGCCAAAACGCACGAAACACGTTATTGGCTGTGTCGGGATAATCTTGCCAGGCTGATGGGGGATCAATTCGCTGACACGCTCAGCATTCATCCAGCCTATGGGGCGGCCGAACGAAATGGTGCAGCACCCTTCTACCCGGCTACGGGAGGGCGAAGACGCCGATCACGATCATGCTTGATTGATAGCGGTGACTGATATAGACGCTGGAGGTGAGCGAGTCGTGGTTGCCGTCGAGCTGGATCGATTGTCCCGGCGTTAGGATCACGTCTGAACGGTCTCACTGCCGGGGCCAAGCTCGGCCCGCGAGAAAAGTCCAGTTTTCGTTCCGTACTAATGGGGAAGCTTAAGCGTCAATACCATTCCCCGCGCCGCCTAGACGGGCCGGCGCGAGTCCGCGGCGTTTTCGAAGACGGCCAGCTCGGCGATTTCGGCCAGATTGACGGCCTTCTTGACTGATTAGTTCCACATTCTTCGCGATGCATACTCGTCCGCCGATCCATGATGGCATAATCCCCGGCCGTACTGCTTTCGAGAACTGAAATGCGAAAAGTTACTCGTTCTTCCGCGAAGAGAGTGCGGGCGGGCCCTTCCACCGAATCCTCAACCGGAAGAGCCTCCGACAATCCGGAATTTGTCCAGGAGTTTCGCAAGCTCGGATTTACCGAGTACGAGGCAAAAGCATATCTCACCTTGTGTCAGACCTCGCCTGCGACCGCATATGAAGTTAGCAAAATTGCGGGCTTGGGGAAGGCAAATGTCTATTCAGCTCTGGAAGGACTCGCGCAACGCGGCGCGGTGCAACCGGTCAGTGAGTTACCAGTGAAGTACGTCCCAATCGAGCCTTCGCGGCTGCTGGGACAAATTGCGGCAAGCACATCGGCGCGCTGCAAAGAACTTGTGGGAAAACTCGATCGCCTTCAACACGCGGTAAACACTGAGTACGTGTGGACGATTAAGGAAGATGAGAATATTCACGCAAAAGTCGGTGAAATGATCGCCCGCGCCCGTCGGCACATATGGATCAAGGCACCGCACAATTTGCTAAAGGGACATACTTCGGCATTGCAGCGGGCTGCTAAACGCGGGGTCAAGATTCTGATCGTGTTGTTCGGTAACAAAGACTGCCTGGGCGACTTCGATTTCGGCCGCAATTCCCGCACGTATTTGCACGAGGGCAGCGGCGTCCTAATTGGCCCCGCCCACCGGCTGATTACGATCACGATCGATTTCGACGAAGCACTCACGGCCAATACTGGCGAGTCAGGACACGGCGCATTCACCCGCAGCGCACCCGTTGTTCAATTGGCTGAGCAACTGTTGCGGCACGAAGTCTACCTTGCTGAAATATTTCTTGAGTTCGGTCCGCAGATAGAGAAGATATTTGGGGCGTCCCTCCTAAAATTGCGGGAAAAATATCTTCCGAGGGACGATATGCGGCAATTAAAAAGTAGCCTTGATGCGCCTTAGAGTTGACGTGTCTTGTAGAGACGCCACAACACAATCTGAGGTTCCCTCTGTTTTTCGTCTTCCAAGGAAGTGGCATCAAGCCGCTATGTTCCGCTCATGCTGAGTCGTGATCCAGTGTTGCAGGAACTGAATCGGCGAGTGGTTGCCGAGCGGGGAGTGGCGGCGACTCCGGTTGTAAAACACTTCGATGTAGTCGAACAGATCCGCGATCGCTTCCTCGCGCGTGGCATATCGCATCCCATGCACGCGTTCGTTCTTGAGGCTGTTGAAGAAGCTCTCCGCGGGTGCGTTGTCCCAGCAGTTGCCCTTGCGACTCATCGAGCAGGTCATGCCATACTCGGCGAGTTTGCTGCGATGCGCGTGGCTCGCATATTG
>JBKKAO010000382.1:0-2705 GCA_046714645.1 Burkholderiales bacterium
CTCTTAAAGAGGTAAGGCACGTAAATCACATTGAGTGCCTGCCCGCCCTTTAGCACGGAGGCGTTGGCCGGCCCCAGGAACACAAGATCCACGGTCCCCGGCGACACACAGACTCGCGGTGCGGTAATCTAGCCCGAGCCGGGTCTGGTGTAATGCGCGGGCCAGGTTGCGAACAAGAGCAGTCCCATGCTATGGCGCGGTAATCGAAAAGTTCTGGGATTCTAAGGAGGTTAATTTGGAAAATTTGGTCCCTCGTACGGCTCTGGCGGTGTTCGTTGCCATCACGTCATTGCATGGCTTTGCCGCGGACCCCGCGAAAGAGATCAAGATCGGTGTGATTTATGACTATACCGGTCCCTTCGCGGCGGGCGGGTCGCTAGCGGCGGCGCTTGGCAACAAGATCGCCATCGATATGATCAATGAGCGCGGCGGAGTCGCCGGCTACAAGATCAAAGCCCTCTATGCCGACGCGCAGTCGAAGGCGGAGGTCGCCATCAACGAAGCAACGCGGCTTCTCGATCAGGAGAATGTGCACTTAGTGATGGGTATCTATTCCAGCGCACACTGCGTACCCATGGCGCAGAAGGTGGATGCCGCGAAGAAATTCATGTGGGCCAACGTGTGCACCGCGTCCGCCGTATTCAAGGACAAGAACCTGCGCTACGTTTTTCGGCCGCAGGCGCATACGGATCAATTCGGCGCGGCCTCCTGTACCTTTGTCGCCGAGAACGCCAAGGCCCGGCTGCGAAAGGATCCCAAGGATGTAAAGGTCGCGATTATCCACGAGGACGGCCCCTACGGGACCGGTGTTGCCGCGGCCAATGATGAGGTTTGCAAAAAGCTGGGGCTTCAGGTCGTCCTGAAAGAGGGCTATGCCGCCACCGCGCCGGACCTGTCCGCACTGGTCACCAAACTGCGGCGCGCGCGGCCCGATGTCATTCTTCACACGGGCTACAACCCGGACATCACACTGTTCTGGCGCCAGGCACGGGAACAAGGTTTGAAATGGGCCGCGCTGATCGGGCACGGAGCGGGGTACAGCCAATTCGACAAGCTGCACGAGTCGCTGGGCCAGGATGCGGAGAACACCATGAGCGTGGACCCGCCGGCCGCGCAACAACTCGACCCCAAGGCGCTCGCGCCCGGGATGGACAAGTTGATTGCGCAGATGATCAAGCGCTACAAAGCGGAGACCAAGGCGGATCTGGTGCCACCGCATGTATCCATGGGTTTCAATCAGACGTGGATCTTCCTGACTGACGTGCTGCCGCGCGCCATACAGAAGTACAAAGGAGCCGGTCCCGAAGCACTGCGTAAAGCCGCGCTGGACACCGACATTCCCGACGGCGGCACGATTCAAGGCTACGGTGTAAAGTTCTTTCCACCGGGCCATTCTATGGCTGGGCAGAACGAGCGCTCATTTCCCGTGCTCACTCAGTACGTCGCGGGACAAGCCAAGGTGGTGTGGCCGGCCAGGTATCGCACGGCTGAACCCGTATTCCCCTTGCCCAAGACCCATCGATATTCCAAGCAGTAGGGTCACCACGATTTCTTGACGACACGGCGGCCATGACGACGATGCTCGCAGTCAGCGCGCTGACCAAGAGATTTGGCGGATTCACCGCCGTCAACCAGGTGTCTTTCGAAGTCCGTGACGGCGAAATACTGGGACTGATCGGCCCCAACGGCTCGGGGAAGAGCACGACCTTCAATCTCATCTCGGGCGCGCTCGCTCCCACCGCAGGCTCGATACGATTTCAAGGAACCGAAATGGCGGACTATCCGCCTTATCGCGTCGCGCGGCTCGGCATCGCGCGCACCTTTCAGATCCCGCGTCCCTTTCGCCGCTTATCCCTTGTGGAGAATGTCGCCCTGGCCATACACTACGGCCAGGAACGGCATCCGCCGCGCGAGCGCGCCTTTGCCGAAGCGAAAGAGATTCTTGCGCTGGTCAGTTTGTCGGCGGATCCCAGGGCAAGAGTGGAAGGGCTCGGCGCGGCAGGTCTCAAAAAGCTGGAGTTGGCGCGCGCGTTGGCCACTTCACCCAAACTTCTCTTGGCCGATGAATCCTTGGGCGGCCTCGATGAACAGGAAATGGAATCCGCGGCAAGCATGCTCCAGCGCATCCGTGCGCAGCGCGGCATCGCCATCATCTGGGTGGAACACATCATGGGAGTGCTCATGCGAGTCGTCGACCGCTGCGTCGTGCTCGATCACGGTGAGGTAATCGCTCAGGGAAGCCCGCGGGAGATCGCGCACGACCCTCGGGTGATCGAGGTCTACCTCGGCACCGACGCCGAAGAAGTGCAGACCAGCGTGGCGGCTCAAACCGGTTCCTAGACATTGCACGCCATGCTGGCCCTAACGAACATCTGTGCAGGTTATGACGGCTTTCAAGCCCTGGCCGATATCGATCTTTCGGTCAACGCAGGCGAGACGGTTGCGGTCATCGGGCCCAACGGCGCTGGCAAGACGACCTTGTTGCGCGTCATTTCGAGGCTACTGAATCCTAGCTCCGGAGCGATGCAATTCGATGGACGAGCGTTGGATCGCGTACCGGCGCACGAGGTGCTGGGCCTGGGTATCGCGCATGTGCCGGAGAACCGCCGTTTGTTTGCGCAATTGAGCGTGGAAGACAATCTGCGCATGGGTGCCTTCGTGCCTTCGGCGCGCGCCCATTTCACTGAGCGTCTTGCGCGCGTGTA
>JBKKAO010000383.1:0-7241 GCA_046714645.1 Burkholderiales bacterium
CGGGACTCGTTGCCTCGAAATCTTCGCCATTTCTGTCAACAGTTGATCCATCAGCGCCTAATGAATCTCAGGCTCCTCGGTGGGCGCGACACCTTCTAAGATCTTAAAGTCGCATCCATCTTCAGCCTGAGTGATGTGCTGGGAAAATAGCGCCCCATAGCCTCTCTGGTACTTTGCTTTAGGCGCGACCCAGGCCGCGCGCCGCCGTGCGAGTTCTTCATCGCTAACCTTGAGATGGAGATTGCGCCCGGGCACATCGAGTTCGATCAAATCGCCGCCTTTCACCAGCGCCAAGGGCCCGCCGATCCAGCTCTCGGGCGAGACGTGAAGCACACAGGCGCCGTAGCTGGTGCCGCTCATGCGCGCATCGGAGATGCGTACCATGTCACGCACGCCTTGTTTGAGCAGCTTCTTTGGAATCGGAAGCTGGCCCCACTCGGGCATACCGGGCCCGCCCAGGGGTCCGCCATGCTTTAGCACCAGCACTGAGTTCGCGCCGACTTCCAAGTCTTCGTCATCGATGCGGGCAGCCATGTCGTTGTAGTCCGAAAAAACCACGGCCTTGCCAGTGTGCTGCCACAAATGCGTCTCCATGGCGGTGGGTTTGATCACCGCTCCATTGGGGGCGAGGTTGCCGCGCAGGACTGCTAATCCACCGGTCGGTTTCACCGGTTGACTAAGAGGTGCGATCACCTCAGGGTTGTGACTCTTCGCGCCGGCGATGTTTTCTCGCAAGGTCTTGCCGTTGATGGTGCGCTGACCGAGATCCAGCAAGTCCCCCATTTCAGCGAGCAGGGCGCGCAGGCCTCCTGCATAGTAAAAATCCTCCATCAGATATTTGCTTCCGGAAGGACGCACGTTGGCAAGCAACGGCACTTTGCGGGAGATTTCATCGAAGCGCTCTAAGTTGAGCGCAATGCCCGTGCGCCGGGCCATGGCCACCAGATGGATGATGGCATTGGTGGATCCACCCAAGGCCATCAACACGGCGATCGCGTTGTCGAAGGAGGCGGGCGTGAGCATTTCACGGGGTGTGAGATCTTCCCACACCATATCCACAATACGCCGGCCCGAGGCTTCCGCCATGCGCGAATGGCCGGCATCCACGGCGGGAATCGATGCGGCCCCGGGTAGACTCAAGCCCAGGGTTTCCGCCAAACTGGTCATGGTCGAAGCCGTGCCCATGGTCATGCAATGTCCGGCGGAGCGGGCGATGCCCTCTTCGATCTCAGACCAAGCCTCCTCGTCGATGTTGCCCGCGCGCAATTCCGCCCAGTACTTCCAAGTATCGCTGCCGCTGCCTAGGGTGTTGCCGCGCCAATTGCCGCGCAACATGGGCCCAGCGGGAACGAAGACCATTGGCAGGTTCATGGACAGCGCGCCCATGATCAAGGCCGGCGTGGTCTTGTCGCATCCGCCCATGAGCACCGCGCCATCCATGGGATAAGAGCGCAGCAACTCCTCCGTTTCCAAGGCCAGCAAGTTGCGGTACATCATGGTGCTGGGTTTCTGGAAGGGCTCGGAGAGTGACATGGCCGGCATTTCCACGGGGAAGCCCCCGGCTTGCCAAACACCGCGCTTGACCTCTTCCGCGCGCTGCCGGAAGTGCGTGTGGCAAGGGTTGATTTCACTCCAGGTATTGATGACGCCGATAACGGGTTTGCCGGCGTAATCCTCGCGCGAGTAACCCATTTGTAGCGTGCGCGAGCGATGACCGAAGGACCGCATGTCCTTGGCGCCATACCAGCGATGGCTGCGCAATTCTTCGGGAGTTTTTCTCTTCGTCATGGGCTTGTCTCCGGTGGTTTACGTGAAGAGTAAGTCAAAAGCCCAGTTGCGTCATTCGGGGTTGATGCATGCTCGCGTTCGCTTTTATGCAAGAAGTCGCCGGGGGTAGCCCAGCAGCTACTTCCTTTTAGTTCCGGCGTAACGTGCTCCGCACATTAGCCCTCTCTGAAACTAAGTTTCTTGCGCGGCCAAGAATAGGGAAGCAGGCCGCCCCCACTGTCGGATTGGAAGTAACCGAGTAGTTTCTTGTCGTGCCACCTTTTTTAAGCGCAGGGTAGCCGAACTCGGTGTAGTAGCTTTACCGCCTCTCCAATTTTGCCGACGTGCAGTGTAAAGGTGCGCATTTCATAGATCGTCCTGGGGAGAGTGCATTCAAGTCGATGGTGGATACCATCTTGGCCACTGAGGAAGGGACGTTATGCGCGTCCCCTGATGGCGCGCAATACGCGCAGCGCAGCGCAGGCGGCGCCATAGCCGTTGTCGATATTCATCACCATCAAGCCCGCCGTGCAACTCGCCAGCATGGCGCGTAACGCGGTTTCGCCGCCGCTTGCCACGCCGTAGCCCACCGACGTGGGGACGCCAATGATGACCGAGGGCGTGAGTCCGCCCACTACCGTGGGGAGCGCCGCATCCATGCCGGCCACGACGATCACCACGGGAGCGCGCTTCAAGTCTTCGACTCGTTCGAGAAGGCGCCACAGACCGGCGACGCCCACGTCGGTGATCTCCTTCACCGGGGTGCCGTAGTAGCCCAACGTGCGGGCGGCTTCGCGGCTCACGGGGACATCGGAGGTGCCGGCAGTGAGCACCAGGACTTCGGTGCTCGTGAGGCTAGGATGAGGCGAGCCAAAGATGGCCGTGCGCGAAAGGGAATCGAAGTCCAAGACGTTGCGATGCTTTTGCGCTAAGGACTGGTGCAGCGATTCGCCGAGCCGGGTGAGCAGTAATCGCGCGCCCTTCTCCTGAGCTTCGCCGAGGATACGATCGACCTGGGCGGCGGACTTGCCGGCGCAGAGGATGGCCTCGTCTAGACCGATTCGCTCGCCTCGGCCGAAATCGAGCTTGATGTCATTTTCAACGGACAAGGTTAACGGACAAAGTTGAGCGGATGCAAAAACGCGCTACCCAAGCGGTAGGGTTCGAAGAGGACCACGGCCGCGAGGGTGGCGAATTTCTTACGCACGCTCTTGGCGATGGATGCCCGTTGTTTCTCGCCTAGTTGCGCAAGTACCGCTTCATCTATCTCGATCACGATGCCGCGCAAACGGTAACGGCAGCGCACGTTCTCCGAGGGGAGGTCCAGGCTTGGCAAGGCGGTGCGCAAATATTCTTCCACGGCGTCGATGGCTCGTAAGATGGCAGGGTCGATGGCGATGCCTGTTTCCACCCGGCT
The DNA here is from genome assembly GCA_046714645.1 of Burkholderiales bacterium. Classification (GTDB taxonomy): domain Bacteria; phylum Pseudomonadota; class Gammaproteobacteria; order Burkholderiales; family SHXO01; genus SHXO01. Next base: position 3,185 of record JBKKAO010000383.1, read on the forward strand.
GGAAAGACAGGGCGAGGAAGGTAGATCCGAGATCTCCGGCAACCCCAACTCCCGGGCGAGCGCGCGCACGGCTTGTTTGCTCATACCCGCCTCCACGAAGGGATGGCGGACCGCGTGTTCCTTCGCCGCGCTCAATCCGGGACGGTAGTCGCCTAGATCATCCAGGTTGGTGCCCGATACGACTTGGCCTTGGGTGTGTCGGGTGACGGCGGCGTAGAGATGGGTCTTGCAGAAATAGCAGCGGTTGGACGGGTTGCGCAAGTAATCCTCGCTGGCGAACTCGCCCGCATCCATCACTTCGAGTTGCCAGCCCTGTTGTTTCGCCAGGGCGCGCGTGCGTTGCGTGGCGGCCGGTGGCACCGCGGGGGAGATGGCGTGATACATGGTGACGCTGCTACCCAGCAAGCGGTAGGCGAAGGTGGCGAGCGTCAAGCTGTCCACGCCACCGCTGACCGCGACGGCCACCTTGCCCATGGCACGCAGTGTGATGCCCAAGCGCTGCTTGCTCGCGGGCAAGGATTCGGGCGGCGAAAACGGTGCGTTCATCGGTTGCCCCGGTTCAGCGCGCGCAGCGACGTTTCATTCCGAATGGAATCCCGTTCGGAGCGGGTTCCCGCGGCCTTGCGCACATCGTCGCTTTCCGCCTTGGCCGTCGGACCGTGGGGCCGCTCGGCCAGCTTTACTCGAACCTTATGGCCACCCGCCTCCACCGTGGTGTCGGTGCGTGCAAGGGTTACGCGCTGAAGGAGTTCATGGCGCACGCCCAGAGTCGTGGTTTCCTTCAAACACGCTTGGCATACCGCATCCATGTGGGAGGGTTGCGTCAAGATTTGTACTTGCATGCTCATACGTCCTTTCTTGCCGAAGGCCGCCACTTGAATAACATCCACGACACCGGGCATCTCGCGGATGCGGTCCAGACCGATGGCGAGATCCTCCGGTGTTTGATCATCCACCTCGAAGGTGACGCGTCCGATCTGCTCGGATTGGGCCGCGCCGGTTTCCTCCAGCACGAGCACACGCAGCACGTTGCTGATGCCCGCGAAGCGCTTGGTACCGAAGCCGTAACCGGTGTGGCTCAGGCGGCCACCCTTGCGTGTGCCCTGGCGCGCGCCTAAGTGGCGCAGAATGGACGCGCCCGTGGGCGTGATGCGCTCGCCGGGAACACCATCATCGAAGAAATCAAATCCTTCCAGCAATCGCGCCACCGCGGGTACTGGAACAGGCAAGGGGCCATGGGAGGTCTTCACCCGCCCCGATCCCAGCGGCAGGTTGCTCACCGTGCAGCTGTGTATTTTTAATTGAGCGATGAGATAGGCCGCGCCCACCATGTCGGCCACGGAGTCCCAACCGCCCAGTTCGTGGAAACCGACTTGATCGGTCGTGGTGCCGTGAATTTTCGCTTCCACCTCCGCCAGCCGCTGAAAAATGTCGGTGGCCCGCTCCTTCACTTCCGCCTCGATGGGCGAGGCATTGATGCGGGATTTGATTTCAGCGAAGGGGGTATGGCCTTGCGAACTATCCCCGATTAAGCGCTTCGGGATACCCACGGTGAAACGCGATCCGCTCAGTACGCCGTCGTTGTGAGCTTCGAAACCGCAAGCAATCTCGGAGGGCAAGCCAACCTGGCGCAAGGTCTCCAGCAAGCCGGGGCGAAGGCCGGGGAACGCGTCAGTGAGCGCGGCGGCAAACATATCGCCCGCGATACCACCGATCGCGTCCAGATGCAGATGCATGCCTCAATGCCCCGCAGGGGCTTCGCCTCTCGTGATCAGAATGTCCTCAGAATACGCTGGACTCGGTCACACGCTCGAGGCCTTCGTGCTCGTGCGTCTTCACGAGCATGGGGTAAAGCGCGCCTTTGCCATCGAACTTGAAGGGCATCGGTTCGCCCATGATTTCGAACTGCGCAGGATTCGCCCTCACTTGTTTGAGCAGAGGCTCGGACACCTGGATGTCCACCACTTCAAGCGTATTGCGGATACGCACGATCTTGCAGTCCTCCGGCTTTACGCGCACCACGGTCTTCACCGCCAGGCGGATCGCTTCCTCATCGGTATTCATAATCATGGGGATGCAAGCGCCGTCCAGGTAGGTCGAGGTAATGATGTTGGCGTAGGTCTTGGCGATGTCGATGTCCTTGTACAGACGCATGGTGATGACGTCGGCCGAACCCACGCCTGTGGCGTTGCCGTGGGTTTCGGGCGTCAAGCCCAGCACGGCGATCTTCTTGACGTGGGGCTTCATATTCCATTCGATGAAGCGGCAGTTGCGCCCGGTGATGTTGGGGTCCATGCCGGAGCCGGAGATGTTCTTGCCGATCCTCTCTACGATCAGCACGTCGATTTCATCGAATTGAAGCCGCGGCATGAATTCCTTGGCCTTGGCCTGGAGCACGGGCTCGCGATCGAAGATCTGCTCGGCGGTGACGATCTCGATGATGGCGGTCTCATCGGCGGCGTTCTCCACCATGCCCACACCGAACAGGATGTTCTTCTTTGCCATGATGAGCTTGGCCGCTTGGGGCAGCAGCTCACCGAACTTGTCCATCCCCTGGGTGTGCAGTTCCGTGGCGCCGATGATCTTACCCATGCCGATGGTGAGCATCTTGACGATGCCGGACTCGATGGGGGCGCGGAAATTCGTATGCGGTTTGATGCGCGGGATGATCACAACGCCATCCGCGCCAGCCGCGAGCTTGTCCATGTAGATGGGCATGCCGCCATCGAGCTTGCCGATCTCGACCACATCCATTTGCGAGTGAACCGGGCAGCCCACGTATTCATCGGTGATGCCGTAGCCTTCCAGCACTTCGCGCTGGCCTTCCGCCGTAGCGCCACCGTGGCTACCCATGGCGGGGAAGATAAAGGGCTTGGCGCCCAGAGCCTTCAATTCGCCGACGACGGCTTTCGCGCTCTCGGCGAGGTTGTTCACGCCCCGGCTGCCCACGCCCACGGCGATGCTCATTCCGGGCTTGATCTTCGCCCGCACGTCGGGGCGCTTGAATTGCTCGGCCACGGTCTTGGCCACGCTGTCGAGCTTGGTCATCTTGAACTGCTGGCGCACATGCACCATGCGAGGCAGAGGAATATGCAGCCCACCAGCGATGTTGACTTCGATGCGATCTCCAATCATGGCAATTCTCCTTCCGTAACGGCAACACAATAAAATGGGGCGCGGCCCCAAACCGATCGGGAGATTCTAGCAGGGGACTGGCTATATGCTATTGCATGAAGCCAAGGTGTTTCACACGCCTTTCGCATTACCCCACCAAGTTGCGATACAGCTCGATGTACCGTGCCGCGCTCGCCTCCCAGCTAAAGTCCTTCACCATCCCCGCCTTTTGAATTTGCCGCCATATCTTCTTGTTCCGGTAAGTGTTAAGCGCGCGCTTGGTGGCGGCGACCAAGGTTTCGCGCGTAACGCCGTTGAAGAGGAAACCCGTGGCGGTCTTGTCGCTTATGGTCTCGGGGGTGGTGTCCACCACGGAATCTTTAAGGCCGCCCGTGGTATTGACCACGGGCACGGTGCCGTAGCGCTGGCTGTACATCTGGTTCAAGCCGCAGGGTTCGAAGCGCGAGGGCATCAAGAACAGGTCCGCGCCGGCTTCGATCTGATGGGCCAGGCCTTCGTCGTAGCCGATTTGCACGGCGATCCGGCCGGGGTAGGCGCGAGCGAGGTCTTGCAGCGCGTCTTGCATGCCGGTGTCGCCACTGCCCAGGATGGCCAACTGAGCCGGCGAGCCTGCCAATTCCTCGGCCACCGAGAGGAATACATCGGTCCCCTTCTGATAGGTGAGGCGGCTGATCATGCCGATGACGGGCATCTCGTCCTCGGGAGCGAGTCCCATGCGTTTTTGCAGGGCGCGTTTGTTATCCATCTTGGCCGGTAGCCGGGCGGCGTTGTAGTAGCGCTCGATGTAGGGATCGCCCTCGGGGTCCCAGGCATCCGTGTCGATACCGTTCAAAATGCCGGTGATGAGGTTGCTGCGACGCTGCAGCAATCCTTGCATGCCGAATCCCAATTCTTCCTGCTGGATCTCCCGCGCGTAGCTGGG
>JBKKAO010000384.1:0-5351 GCA_046714645.1 Burkholderiales bacterium
GCCGCTCTGAGCACCTCCTCGGTCTTGATGGGCATGCCCTGGGGGTCGTAGGCTGCGAGCTTGCGCGGCCCGTGAAACACCGCGAGCGTGCCGTCCACGTATCGATGCACCCGGACTCGGGTGCGCGTCCCGTCGAGATACTGCGGGGCATATTGACGGCGGTGCGTTATGGCCGGCTAGCCAGAGACCAACAGCCAGTAGATCAAGAGCGCATTCAAGACAATCGAAAGTAGCGCCACGGCACGCCAGAGCGTCGCGGGGTCGCGTTCTGACAGGGGCGTTGGCCTTGGCGGGTCCAGCGGGCGAGCAGCGCCACGCTCTAAAGCGAGCAACAATTCCTCTGCCGTTTCGAAGCGCTGCCGCGGTTCTTTCATAACGGCTTTGAGCAGGATGTTTTCCAGCCACGCCGGAATATCCGGCCGGTAGCGCGTGGGTGGTGTCGGGTCACCGAAGCGCGGCCGTTGGAAGGGTTCGATCTCGCCGCAGGGATAGCGCCGGGTAAGCACGTAGTACAGCGTGACGCCCAGCGCGTAGAGGTCTGTCTGTGCGCTGGCTGGTGCATCGGCGAACAGCTCGGGCGCCAGGTAGCTTGGCGTGCCGGCCCGGGAGGAAAGAATGCCCGCGGCGAAACCCGATTCTGCCACGCCGAAATCGAGAATGCGCACTTCGCCATCCTCACCCAGGTGAACGTTCTCCGGCTTGATGTCGCGGTGAATGACCGAGCGGCGGTGCAGGGCGCCAAGACCGCGTGTGAGCTTGATGGCGATGGAGAGCACGTCCGGCACGGTGAGATGGCGTCCTGCTTCTAGTGCCTGCGCCAAGGTATGTCCGGCGTGCCAGGTCTGCACGAAATACAGCGCGCTGCGCTGTTCCGTCTCGATGGGAATGACCTGCGGAAAAAACCGGGCAACCACCCGGCGCGCGATCCATTCCTCGTGCGCGAGTTGTTTGCGCTCCGAAGGATCTTCGCCTCGTTCCGGGATTAGCGTCTTGAGAACGCATAGCCGGCCAGTACCGGTCTGCTCGACCTTGTAGAGGATGTTCGCGCTATTGCGGCGAAGTATTTCGATGACACGAAAACCATCGATCTCCATCCCAGCGCTAAGTACCGGAGGAACCGGTAGCCGTGTCAAACTGGCCAGCGCATCGTTCAGGGCGTCTTCGGGAAGCTCGCCGATGTCTACGACAATGGCGCTGGCATTGTCCTGAGAACCCTGCGCCAGGGCTTGCGCCACGAGCGCGTCCGCCAGCGACTGAGGTGTCGGTGCGGCTGCGGCCAGTTGGGAAATTCGCTCAGCTTTCAAATGGCCCCATACCCCATCGGAGCACAGCACAAAACGGTCTTGCGTGTGTAAGGGGAGGTCTCCGAAGTCCACGCGAATTTGCGAGTCCAGGCCGATGCCGCGAGTCAGCACGTGGGACATATCGGGCCGGTCCCAGACGTGGTCCACGGTGAGTTGCTTGAGCTCAGCCTTGCGATAGCAATAGGCTCGCGTGTCGCCCACGTGAGCCCAGACCGCGTGCCGGCCGCGAAACACCACGGCGGTCAAAGTTGTGGCCATGCCAGCGATCTCGCGGCGTAGCTGCGCCTGAGCGACGACCCAGCGATTGATGGCCCCCAGCACACGCTCCAGCGCGACCGTCGTTTCCCAAGTATCCGGTGTGGCGTAATAGTCGGTGAGCAGTCCGCGCACCGTGTACTCGGCCGCCTCGCGCCCGCCCGCGTGCCCAGACACGCCATCAGCGATGGCAACGAGGGCGCCCTTACGCGCTAGCTCTTCACCGGTTGGCGTGACCGTGCCGACGAAGTCTTCGTTGCTAGGCCTCACACCGGTGGCGGTGGCGTGACCGGCTTCGAGTTTTAAGGGCATTTAGGGCCAGGGAAGTGAGGCTTGCGGAAGGCTATAGGATATGCTGTATCGGTCGAGCTTTGAGTTAAGCTGTGCTCAACGCGGATTGCAAGCCGCAATCAAGGAGAGGGTTTTCATGGCATCAAAGGAGAAGTTAGCCATGTTGGTGGGCGGCGGGCCGGCGCCCGGAATTAACAGCGTCATCAGCGCGGCGAGCATACGCGCCCTTTTGCAGGGGCTCGAGGTGGTAGGCATCGACGATGGTTTCTCACGCATCATGACGGGGAGCACGCAAGCGGCTCGCCCTCTCGCCCTCGATGATGTCAGCCGCATTCACTTTAGTGGCGGATCGATCCTCGGTACCTCTCGCGCCAATCCAACCAAGTCGGAGACGTCGCTGCAGACGGTGGTCGATACCTTGTCTGGCATGGGGATCGGCCAGCTCATCACCATAGGCGGTGATGACACGGCATTCTCCGCGATGAAGGTCGCCGAGCGGGCCGCCGGGCGTGTCCGAGTGGTCCACGTGCCCAAGACCATCGATAACGATCTGGACCTGCATCCCAGCGTCGATACCTTCGGTTATCAGACCGCCCGCCACCTCGGGGTCGAGTTGGTGAAGAACCTGATGGTGGATGCAAAGACCACGTCGCGTTGGTATTTCGTGGTGGCTATGGGGCGCAAGGCCGGACATCTGGCCATGGGCATCGCCAAGGCGGCAGGCGTGACCCTCAGTTTGATCCCGGAGGAGTTTCCACGCCACAAGACCACGCTGAAGACCTTGGTGGACACGCTGGCCGGGGCGGTCATCAAGCGCTTGGCCGAGGGCCGGGATAATGGTGTGGCCGTGTTGGCCGAGGGCTTGGTCGAGAGCCTTCCCGAAGAGGATCTCAAAACACTCGGTGAGTGCGAGTATGACGAGCACGGTCATCTGCGCTTCGCGGAATTGGACATCGGCGAGGCGCTCAAGAAGGCCACACTCGCGCGCCTTAAGGAGCTTGGTATTCATACCACCGTGGTGTCCAAGAACATCGGATACGAGTTGCGCTGCGCGGACCCCATTCCCTTCGACATCGAATACACGCGCGACCTTGGATACTGCGCGGCGAAATTCCTGTTCTCGGGCGGCAACGCCGCGATGGTGTCCATGCAAGGCGGAAACTTCGTCCCAATCCCCTTCTCACAGATGCTGGATCCGCGCACGGGACGAACGCGAGTGCGAATGGTCGATATTCATTCCACCCGCTATGCCATCGCGCGCCGCTACATGATCCGTTTGCGGCGCGATGATTTCGATGACGCTGAGAAACTTGCGAGTTTCGGTGCGGTATGCAAGCCAGCGTTATCGGTGGATGAGTTCCGCCGCCAGTTCGCCTACTTGGTCGAAAACGAAGCTCCGCCCCTCGATCTCTTGCACGCACGCGATTTCGCGTCCAGCCCACCGTAGCGGGCCGGCGGAACTGAAGGCAATGTGCTCATGGTGCGTCGTGCCGCATTGCTCGATCACGAACGTGGGGCGGAAATCGGCCATAACCTGCGGAGCTATTTCGGCTTCCTCTCACCGTCCTTCAAGATGCCCTTCGAGGAAATCAAGGCGCGCATCGAACTCTCCCACGGCTTCAACGTGAGCTCGCCCGCTCCCATCGAGGTCAAGCCCCCGCAGCGGCTGCGCTGTCCCAGATGCGGGGCCACGCTTTCCTACCGGTGCACGGTATTACCGCGTGCGCCGGTGTCGGCTCGCATCCAGTCCCTCGTTACCCGCACGCTTTCCACTACGACGATGCCCGCACTGGACTCTGGTCCCTAAGCCGCGGCCGCCTTAGCCGCCTTCGCACCGAGTCGCGCACGTCGTTGCCACACGCCGGACTCGCGATTGTCTTCGTCCATTCGATGATGGGCGCGGGGGCGTATTGCCAACACCGCGCATTTCGCTCTACAAGGAGGGTAAGGTTGCGATCAAGTAGTTCTTAAACACCGCGAAGCTCGGCGAATCCTTCTCGCGATTTAGCCCAGCATGCTGCGCCTCGCGCAATCTCCCGCTGGCTTCTGGCGCCCCAGACCCGCCTGCCAACAAGCATTTCCCTTATACAGATCACCACCCGCTTCCCGGGCTTCTTGAACAGCGGATTGAAACGACACTTCGCGTCGTCTCAATCCTTATGGGTTGGGCGTCACTCTTCTGCACGCTTGAGGCCAGCCCAGTTCGGTGGCGAAAGAGCGACCGGCCATCCACCCGAGAAATCAATGGTTGCCCCGGTCAGGAAAGTACCTTGCATAGTCGCCAAGTACCGGATGAGTTCTCCTATCTCCTCAGGCCTTGCTAGCCGCCCGGCAGGAACGACGCGCTCTATGTAGGCGCGACCCGCCGCGTCGTCGACAAAACGTGCACGGGGATAGTAAGTCTCACTGTAGAGATAGTTGGGGGCGATTGCATTGACCGGGATCCCATGCGGGGCGAGCTCCAGACTCAAGGATTTAACCAGTGCATTCGCACCTGCTCTCGCTATGTCGGGAATGGCGCCGCCAACCAGCGGGAGCCGGTTCCGATTCGACGTGATGACAACGATACGCGCGGCGGGTTGTGTTTTAAGTTTTGGAATCGCCGCTTTCGCGATTTCAAAAGGGAATACTACAAGACGATTTAGCGTTGCTTGGAGAGCTGCTATCTCGGCGCTTTCGATCGAGCCGTGGATGGGCTGATAGGCGTCATTGCTTATCAGGACATCCAAACGTTTACCGACCATCCAAGCGGACTCGACGATTTCGATCGGGGTCTGAGCGGCGAGTGCAACAACATGTGGATGTGCCACATGATATTTCTCTCGCTCAGAAGATTCGGCGAATGAAGCATCGTGAGCCACGATCTGAAAGCCCGCCTCGTGCAGAGCCATAACCGCTGGAGGCCCAGCGAACTCAAGGGCACTGGTGACAAGAGCGAGCGGCTTGGACAATTCGAACCTCCACGTACTCGACAAATATGAGCATCAGCGCAAGGGAAACATGAGGTGACTCCCAACGCCGGCAATCACCGGGCGGCAACAGGCGGCGAAACCGGCTGTTGCCGCTCCGGCGCATTGCAATGTTGAGCGTCAATTCTCGTTGCACGTATCCAACGTCCGAATTCGGCCGAGGCTGTGTGAAAACACAGAATTTCGAGAAGCAAGCGACGATTTTTCCCACGCGACTCTGGGTTTCTTGAGTTGCATGACATGTGCATTCCACTTAAACCATCGTCGTGAGACCGTGAGAAGTGTTTGCTCCCACCCGGGAAGCACGGGCGCGGGTTTTCACGCAGCCTAGGCCAATTACTGCCAGTCAGGTTAGAGCCGAAATGTTTACAGGAATGGACGCCGCCGCCCAAACGGTCACAGCGGCCAACTGCGAAACCCCCCTCGGCAAAACAGTCGCTCAGGGGCACAAAAAACCCACAGCGCTCGCACGCAGTGGGTCAAGTCCGAATCTTGCCTGGAGCGATTACTTCTTCACCTCAGTGACGATGGC
>JBKKAO010000385.1:0-9492 GCA_046714645.1 Burkholderiales bacterium
TTGTCTCCGATCCGCGCCTCGCGATCGACGATCTGCGTGTGGACCTGCAGCTGCGAAAGTCGCGAGGCCATCGCTAGTCCCGCGTGACCTCCGCCCACGATCAGGAGCGCCGGATAGCGATCAGTAAATGCCATCGCGGCACGGCGTAGGTCGAGCCAGTTGGCACCATGGAAGTCGCGCGAGTACGACGCACCAGTCGGCCGGGTTTTCCCGGTCCTTTCCTCGAAGCCCTTGATCGCCTCGAGCGACGTGAAGACCGTCCAGGCCTTCCACTGTCCGCCGTCGGTGTCATCGGGCAGCATGCGCAGCACGCCGCTACCGCGTCCTTGCAACGTCTCGAAGCGGAAGATCGATTCGATCGTACGTTGGCCTACTCGCATGACTTCGCGCGGCGGCGTGCGAGCGGGATCGGCGGCGAATTCCGAAGCGCCGGCGCCCTCGATGTGCGCCCTCAAGGCGGACGGCACCTTGTCCGCGCCACTCACACTCGTAAGATGCCAAGTGAGCGCCAAAGCGTCGCGCCATTGGCAATCGAGGTGGAACAGCCTTGCCAGGCTCGCGCCGTTCGCGCTGCTGATCGCGCGCCCGAACGCATTGAACCATTCGTCCACGAGCGCGGTCCAGGGTTTCCGTGCAACGTCCAGCATCCCTACACCTCCGCAATTGGGCAAGGCTCCGATCATCGACTGCGCGAACTTTCCGATGCTATCGATTACAACTTCTCGGCCAACAACGCGTCGATCTGCTTGATAACGTCACTGCTTTCGGGCTTCGTGCTAGCGGAATAGCTAACCACACGCTTCCCGTCGCGCCCCATGCTGGAACTTTATTCCCGAACCTATGAGTCGTCAATCGTTGCTCTCGGCAAGCAGTTTTTGCAGGGCGGCAAACTCGACAGGCTTCGTCATGTGATGGTCGAACCCCGCTTCCTTGGAGCGGCGGTGGGCTTCCTCCTGTCCCCAGCCGGTCAGGGCGACCAGGAACATATCAGTACCGCCATCCTGCTCTCTGATGCTGCGAGCCGCCTCGTAGCCGTTCAGCTTCGGTAGGCCGATGTCCAGGAGGACCATATCCGGTCGGAACGCCGCCGCCGCCCTCACGGCTTCCAAGCCGTCGTAAGCCGTGTGGACCTCATTTCCCATCATGCGCAGCAACATCCCCAGGCTGTCTGCGGCGTCCCGGTTGTCATCCACGACCAGAATGCGGCGCTTCATAGGCGGAAGGACCTTCTCGCCGTCTGCCGTCCCTTGTGGTCCTTTGTCCTTGCGCTCTACGGCGAGCGGGAGGCGCACGACGAATTCACTGCCCTTTCCGGGGCCGTCACTGTGGGCCTCGGCGGTCCCGCCGTGCATCTCGACCAACCGTTGTACCAGCGTCAGACCGATGCCGAGCCCGCCCTCGGAGCGCTCCAAGGAACGGTCCACCTGCGTGAACATATCGAAGACACGGGGCAGCATCTCTGTAGGAATGCCGATACCGGCATCCTTGACCCGGATCAGCACATGGTCCCTCTGCCGCTCGGCGGTCAGCCAAATCCGACCGCCCTTGTCCATGTACTTGGCAGCGTTGTTCAGTAGGTTCAAGAGCACTTGCGCCAGCCGGGTCGGGTCGGCTTCGAGATGGATCGGCTGTGGTGGGATCGTCACCGTGAGTTCGTGGCTCCACTTCTCGATGAGCGGGCGGCTGGCTTCGACGGCGCTGTTCACTACCATCGCAAGTTCGACAGGCTCCTTGCGGAGTTCGATCTTGCCTTTCGTAATGCGGGACACGTCCAGAAGGTCATCAACGAGCCGGGTCATCTGGTGTACCTGCCGGTCGATCACTTCGGTGGCCCATTGCAGTTCCGGCACGAGGGGGCCTTTGCCGCGAAAGATCTGCACCGCGTTGCGGATCGGGGCCAGCGGGTTGCGGAGCTCGTGGGCTAGCATCGCCAGGAACTCGTCCTTGCGCCGGTCGGACGCCTTGAGCGCCGCCAGGAGGCTCGCATTCTCCACTGCGATGGCGGCGCGGTGGGCGAGATCTTCCGCGGCAGCCAGATCGTTGGTGTCGTAGACCCGACCAGATTCCGCCGTCGCGAAGGTCAGCACGCCGAGCGTACCCGTCCGCGAGCACACCGGAATGCAGATGTAGGATTTCAGCCCCAGTCGCCGGATGATCGTCAGATGCTCCTCGTCCTTGGCCAATTCGACCAGGAAGGAATCAGGAATCACCGCCACCAACTCCGACTCGCCAGTGCGCATCACCTTCATGACGCCGTGCGGGTCGGACGGCTGAGGGGGATACCGGCGGAACAGTTCGTGGACCAGTTGCACCTTCGCGGGGTCGGTGTGCGTGACCGCTAGCCGGCGGATTGAGCCGTCGGCCTCCTGCATGTCCACGGCGCACCAGTCCGCAAAAAACGGGACCGCCAGGCCAGCAACCTTTTGCAGGGTGCTCCTGTAGTCCGTCAGTTCGGACAGAGCGGCGCTGGCGTCGGCCAAGAAGCGGGTGGTCTCTTCGGCCTGCTTGGTGTCGTTGATATCCGTACAGGTGCCGAACCAGCGGACGATGCGACTCTGCTTGTCCCGCACCGGGTAGGCCCGGCCCAGGAACCAGCGGTAGCCGCCCGTGTGGCGGTCCTTGAAGCGGTACTCGATCTGGTAGAGGCTCTCGGAACGAATGCAGCCGTAGTAGGTGTCCACGCACCGCTGCACGTCGTCGGGGTGCAGGACCGGCTCCCAACTCTGCTGGCCGTATTCGCCCCGGCGGAACCCGGTGAACTCGTACCAGCGCTCGTTGTAGTAGTCGACGTACCCGTCGGGTCGCGCCGTCCAGACGATTTGCGGCAGCGCGTCGGCAAGCTGCCGGAACTGGGCCTCGCTTTGCTCTAACGCCCGTACCGACTGCCGCTGCTGGCTCACGTCACGGAAGATCAGCACACACCCGGCGATGTTGCCCTGTTGATCGCGGATTGGGGCGACACTGTCATCAATCGGTCGCTCCGTGCCGTCCTTCGTGATGAGAATGGTGTGGTTCGCCAGCCCTGCGACGGTCCCCTCCCGCAACGCCTGGAGGGCGGGATTCTCCACCGGCTGGCGGCTTTGTTCGTTGATGATGTGGAAGATGTCCGGCAGCGGGCGCCCCAATGCCTCGGCCTGGGGCCAGCCGGTCAGCGACTCGGCCGCGTCGTTCATGAACGTAATCTGGCCCTCGGCGTCGGTGCTGATCACGGCGTCGCCTATGCTGGAGAGCGTGACCCGCAGCCACTCCGATTGCTTGCGCAACGCTTCTTCGGCGCGCTGGCGCGCAACGAGAATGCTCTGGGCGTTCTGCAGAGCAACGGAGCGAACTCGTTCCTCCTCGTCGTCTTTCGTCGCCATTAACCTCCCCCGAGAATTTCTCCCGCGAGCGCGGTGCCTTGCACGCGCGCCCGGATTTTGTCAAAGGCCGTGTCGCGGGTCGTCGAGGTATCATCGCAGAACGGGGAGAAACCGCAGTCGTCCGTCGTGCCCAGTTGCTCGACCGGAATGTATTGGGCCGCTTCGAGGACTCGGTCCCGAATCTCCTCCGGTGTCTCAACACGCGGATCGATCGGCGCTACGACGCCGATAAAGATCCGTTGATTCGCCTTCATGTTATCCCGAATCATCTTTAAGACGCGGACCCGGTCTTTCTCGCCCTCGAGCGCGATGTAGAAGTTGCCCGCTTTCAGCTCGAACAAGCTGGGCAACAGATCGGCGTAATCGACGTCCGCACTGTGGGTCGAGTCGCGGTCGCCGCCGGGACAGGTATGCACGCCAATGCGTTTGCGCTCCTCGGCGGAGAAACGCGACAGCGCGAGATTGTTCAAATCGATGAAACTGTGGAGGAGGTCCCCCGAGGGATCGATCTTGACCGCCAGCCGCCCCTCCGTGAAGTCGATTTGAACTTTGTGCGCGCCTTTTCGCAGACAGCTGCGGATCTCGGTCTCGTGCTCCTGCAGCAGATCCTGAATAAACTCCTCACGGGAATAACCAGTAATCTCGCCGGCCGGATACATCAGGCTCAAGGCCGAGGGCGAGATGACCGCCTGCTTCAATGGCACGTGGGTGTAGCGCATGGCCACATCCAGGTAGCTGTCCGCGTGCCTCTTGTAACGGAAAGGGCCGCCCGTCAACCGCGGCATTCGGCGGGTGTGACCGGCCGCGAAGGGGATCTTGAAACCGTCGGGCGCCGTGTTCGGCATCCCCTGTACGCAGTACGTCCAGAAACTGTGGTACTTTCGCTGCTCGCCGTCGGTGATTACCGGCGCGCCCGTGGCCTCGAACCGCCGAATAGTGTCCCGGATCGCCTCGTCATAAAGCGGGTCCAACGCCGGGTCCGTGCCGTCCCCTCGTCCCGCGACCGCCTCGATCAGCCGAATTGGCCTAGGGATACTCCCGATTGGTTCGGTTGGGATTGTCATGCCGATAACTCCTCTTGTGTTTCTCGCGCCTAAGCAGGTTAGCAGGAAAAACAACTCTTCCCTCGGCACTCCTCGAGTGTCCGTATGGCGCCGTTCTCAACTTCACCCGAGGCCAAACATCGAAAGCGAAGCGGCGTTGTTCGCGGGTCCGGTGCCACTGACGGTCGGGCTTCATTTGTACAAGATCACCCAGAGAAGCAGGAAGCCAGCGGCGAGTCCCAGAGCGACAGTGAACCAAACCAATTTGTGCGTCCTGAGCTGCAGGATCTCCACAGCGTGCACGAGTTGGGCGCTCTGCTCTGCAAGTGATTTGATAAGTTCCGCCGATGTCACTGCTTCGCGTGCAATTTCCGTCGTTCTCGCGTCGAGAGCCAAGAGCCGGGCTTCAAGGGCAGAGAGTTGACCGGATTGAGTCGAAGATGGCTCATTAGATTGCTCGGTCGCGGGCGAAGGCTGCTTCTCTGTTCGAGTAACGCTGCTCCAAAGCCTTTTTGTACCCTCCACGATCGATGGAGCGGCGGTGACCACTTCCCTCCAGGGAATTGCCTTGAATGCTACTGCAAGCCAGGGTATAGCCATAATGTCACTCGTCTCGAGAGGAAGACGCCCAAAGAGGCTGTAGAAAAATTCTTGTCTTCACAGGAACTTTATTTTACGCCCGGCCTTCCGCATTGGGGAGACAGGACGAGGCGGGCATGTTTGACCATGGCGCCCAGCACGGGGTTGAGCACGACATAGCGGGCGAGCTCGGGCAGGTATCTGGTACGTTGCCCTTGTGCGCTAAGCTGTCTATAGGACATGAATGAGGACTCCTGGTGGGTTGAGAAGGTCGCACTCCTCCGACTACCAAACCTCTTCATGTCCTACCCCAACAACCCCTGGTGCACTTGGTTGTTGAATGGGCCCTGGAAGCCACATAGCAATGCAGCTGAGATGATTCGTGACTCAGCGCCGATCTTGTTAACCCTTAAAAAGGGAGCAAAACATGGATGCATGTAAACGTAGGAATTTCCTCCAGAGAATCACCGCAGCCGGAGCGCTGGCAACGGGCGCATTCGCGCCGCTTGCCGCGAGCCGAGAAATCACGGAAAAGAAAACCGAAATGAGTGGATCTCCGGCGCAGGCGGGCGTGACGACATTCCCGGGAGCCTCTGCCGGAGGAACCAGTGCCGAGCGCTTCGCGCGGGGTATTGAGGTACTGAAGAAGATCGGCGGCGAAGGTTACGACATCCCGGTCAACCGCCTGGCGCAGGTGGCCCCGGACCTCGCGCGCTTCACCGTCGAGTTCGCGTATGGAGATATCCTGTCGCGCCCCGGACTGGACCTGCGCCTTCGCCAAATCACCACCGTTGCCTCGCTGATGGCCCACGGCAGCGTGCAGCCCCAGTTGAAGTATCACATGACCGGTTTTCTTAATTCCGGCGGTGAGCCGGCTGAATTGGTCGAACTGCTGTTCGTGTCTATTGCGATCTTGGGATTCCCGGCGTCGATCAACGCCGTTGGCATCGTTCGCGAGATTTTTAAGGAACGCAACATCGCTTTCGAACCGATCGCTCCGGTATCTGACGACGGAACCGCGCGCTACCAGCGGGGTCTGCAGGCGCTGGCTGTTCTGATGGAGAATTCGGCGAATTACATCGAAACCCTGGGAAGCACTTCACCCGAGCTCGCGCGTTGGTCGGTCGAGTTCCAGTACGGGGAAATTCTCGTTCGTAACGGTCTCAATCCGAGGGCGAGGCAGATCGCGATCATCTCGATGCTCGCGACAGCCGGAAATCGGAGCGATCTGCTGCGCCGTCATATCGAAGGCGGTCTCAGGTCGGACCTTTCCCGGATTGAAATCACCGAAGCCCTCATGCAATTGGCCGTGTATGCCGGGTTCCCGAGCGCTCTCAACGCCCTCGCAATCGCCAACGCCGTCTTCGCCAGCACGGATCAGAGAGCGGCGGCAGCCGGCACGACCGTGATTGCCTCCGAGAATCGCAAGGCTCGTCATGAACGCGGATTGGCCACGCTAGGCAAAACTTCGGCCCAAGCCGGCGAAGCCGTGGTGAACAGCTTCAACGATCTGGCCCCCGATATCGGGCGAGCGATAGTTGAGCACGCTTATGGTGACATCTTCAGCCGTCCCGGTCTCGACGCGAAGACGCGCGAGCTTGCAGCGTGTTCGGCCCTCGCCGCGGTCGGGAGCAAGTCCGCGGAAACCCCGCTGCGTGTCCATGCAAACGCGGCGCTGACAGCCGGCGCCACGCAAACAGAGATAGTCGAGACGCTGCTAAACCTCATTCCTTATCGCGGATATCCCGCTGTGGAGGAAAGTATGCGTGTTGTAGGCGAAGAATTCACCAAACGTAGCCGACAGGCCCGAAAGGCGGCGGGAGATCAGCAATGAACGCGGCGCGTTCGCGGACACTTGGTCGCTGCGGAGTCACCGCAATCTTTCTGCTCGCAGCAGCCGCCGCTGAGGAGGGGCAAGGCGGGCCCGAGCGTGCCGGCGATTGACCTTCTGGGTGTACACCCCGTTCAAATGCCGCACGCCAGCCGAAAGGTTGCCTTCCGCGGTCTCCACGATCAGGTGGTAATGATTAGTCATCTGGCACCAGGCGTGGATTGCCCAGTGGTAACGCTCGCAACATTGGGCCAGGGTTTCCAGCCAGGCTTCGCGGTCTTTGTCGTCGTGATAGATATCCTCCCGCCGGTCGCCACACCATCATCCCAGCCAGAGATTACTTACTAAAAACCGGACAATCATTTACTCCCGACAATTCCGCCAGCTGGTATTGCCGAACGCTCCGCCAACAAGTATCATGAAAACGTTTTCATTCATGGGCAGAACGGACATGATCAACGACGCGCAAGTAGCGGATTACAAGCGGGATGGCTTCATCGTGGTGGAAAACGTATTGAGCCAAGACGAGGTCGTAGCGTTGCGGCGCGTGACCGGGGAGTTGGTGGAAAAGGCACGGGTTGTCACCGAGCACAACAACGTTTACGACCTCGAGCCTGGTCATTCCGCGCGCGAGCCGCGAGTGCGCCGTATCAAGGCTCCGCACACCCAGCATGGCATCTACGATAGCGTGATGCGCCATCCGAACGTCCTCGCCATCTTACAACAACTGCTCAGTCCGGCGATTCGTTTTGATACCTCCAAACTCAATCTCAAAGCCGCGGGCTATGGCGCCGCTGTCGAGTGGCATCAGGACTGGGCCTTCTATCCTCACACCAATGACGACCTCGCGGCCGTGGGCGTGATGATGGACGATATGGAACTGGAGAACGGACCGTTGCTATGCATCCCAGGAAGCCATAGGGGACCCGTCTATGATCATCACGCCGATGGCTTATTTTGTGGCGCTATCGATCCCACGCGGGACGGGATCGATTTCAGTCAGGCCGTGGCCTGCACCGGCAAGGCTGGCAGCATTTCGATCCACCATGTGCGGACCATCCACGGCTCCGCGCTGAACACCTCCAACAACTCGCGCCGCTTATTGCTGTTCCAATACCGGGCGGCCGATGCGTGGCCGCTGTTGGCTCAAGGGCAAATGGACTGGGACAAATGGCGCGGGCTACTACTATGCGGAGAGGACGACCCGGCCCAACCCCGTTGCACGTCTGTCCCGGTGCGTCTACCGCTACCGGCGGCCCTGCATCAAGGTTCGATCTACGAAAACCAGCGCACTCTTAAGAACAACTTCTTTGGCGATGCCCCAAAGGTGGCCGCTGCCGCCTGAGCTTCCTGCCGGTCGCGGGCACTGCATCCCGCATTGTCCGCCTCGCGCCCATGAAATATATGTCAACAGACCCTAGCGTCGTTCCTCGGGCGGCGCAGCGCAAGATCCTTTGAGGAGGAGTTGGCTTTCGAGTACGACCCGTTGCGCGGGCGCGTCGCGCCCAGCCAAACGCCGCAACATCATCTGTGCAGCGCAACGGCCAATGGCAGCGAAATCGCGGCCAATGGTCGTGGTTTCGGGCGAAGTCAGGCTCGCGACTTCAAGCGTGTCGATACCGATTACGGAGCGGTCTCTGGGCACGGCCAGATGGTGTTTGCGCAAGTCTTGAATGACCGCGCGCAACAGCCGGGTGCCCTCGGCAATCAATCCTGTCGGTGCGGATTCGCCCAGGAACAAGGTTCTCGGCAACGAGGTGGAGGCCAGCGGCGGCAGTGGCACGACTCGCCCCGAGGCCAAGCCCGCCGCCGCCACGCTCTCCTCGAAGGCACGGCGGCGTTCGAGCGCCGGCCGAATTCGCAAATCATTCTGGATGAGGGCCAGCCGCCGGTGTCCCAACTGAGCGAGGTGGCGAACCGCATCTCCCATCATGGTGGCATGATCGCTCAGTACGAGATCTGCCGGCACCGCTAGCGTGCGATCGAGGAGGACCAGCGGCACATCACTACGCGCCACGGCTTGGCCGAGGGCTGGGTGGGTTTCGTCCGAGACGTAGAGAATGATGCCGTCCACCCGGCGGGTGCGCAGCAAGTCCAGCGCCGCGATCTCGCGCTCCGCGCGGTAATCGCTGCTGGTGACGAGCATGGCATAGCCGGCCTCGGCGAGGGCTTGCTCGGCCGCCTGAGCCACAGCGGCGTTGGTTGGGCTCGTAAGATCAGGGGTGAGGAAACCGATGGAGCGCGTGAGATTGGTACGCATGGATCGCGCCGCGACGTTGGGCGAGTAACCCAAACTTCGCATGGCTTGTAGGACTCTTTCACGTGTCTCGGCCTGCACCAGGCTGGGCGCGTTGACGGCACGGGACACCGTCACCACTGAAACAGCGGCGAGCCGTGCCACGTCTTTTATCGTAGCGGCCCGGTGGTCTTCGTTTCTACGCACCAACTACCCGCTCCCAAGTCCACCACAATCCAAGAGCCATGACGACGCCCGCCAGAGTTCTACGCACGGCCATGGCTCCGCGAAATTGATCGAGTTTCCAAAGTATGGGAAACAGTAATAGCACCAAGGCCAATTGAAAGGCTTCTATGCCGAGATTGAATCCCGCCAGGGCAAGCAACCAACTCGAACCCCCGGTATCGCCCAGCGCTTCAGACAAGGCTCCCGCGAATCCAAACC
>JBKKAO010000386.1:0-23769 GCA_046714645.1 Burkholderiales bacterium
TCTGCGCTGTGAGCTCTTCGCCTATGACGCTGGCCCCGACGATGGCAGTGACACGCGCAGGTCCTTATTGCGGGCTTTTCGCGAAGTACGCCCAGTAGCAACCATGGGCGCGAGTGCCCTCGCCAACGCGATCGCGGGCGATGTCATCGACGTGCTGGTGGACCTCTCTGGTTATACGCAACACTCCCGTTCCAAGGTGCTGGCGCTGCGGCCCGCACCCGTGCAAGTGAGTTACCTGGGCTTTCCGGGAACCATGGGATGGGACGCGGTGGACTACCTTTTGGCCGATGACTTCCTCGTGCCGGCCTTGCATGGGGCCGATTACGACGAACGCATCGTGCGCCTGCCGCGCTGCTATCAACCCGCGCGGCACTTCGCGCTGGATCCCAACAAAGTCCCCTCGCGCGAAGCCATGGGCCTGCCCAAGGACGCTGTGGTGTTCGCGTGTTTCGGCAACGCCTACAAACTCCGGCCCGAGATGTTCGAGTGTTGGTTGCGCATATTGCGGTGTGTGCCGGGGAGCGTGCTGTGGTTTGCTCGCTTCAACGATACCGCGGAAAAGGCACTGCGTAGGTTTACCAAGCACCGCGGCGTCGATCCCGCCCGGCTGGTATTCGCGCCCATCGTACCCCTGGACGAACATACCGCGAGGCTTGGTCTGGCGGATTTATTTCTGGATACCGCTCCCTATGGCTCGGGCATCACCGCTGCCCAAACACTCTACGCGGGCGTGCCCCTGCTCGGCCTCGCCGGGCAGACCTACGTGAGCCGTATGGCGGCCAGTTTGCTGCATGCCTTGGGATTGGACCAGTTGATCGCCGGGGACCTCAACGACTACGAGCACCGCGCCGTGCGCTTGGCCCAGGACCCCATGACGCGAGCTCATTTGCGCCAATTGTTGGCGGCCGCGCGCACGTCCGTGTTCGACACCGCATGCGCTGCGCGCGACCTTGAAAACGTCTTCCTACGCCTGGCCGACATGCACGCCCATGCGCCGCTGCCCAAGCGGGAAGAATTGAGTTACGCCTAGCCACCTCAACAAGGAGTCATCAAAAATGAAAATACTGGTTACGGGAGGATGCGGATACAAGGGGAGCGTCCTAGTTCCAAAATTGCTGGCGCTGGGTCACGAGGTGAGCGTGCTGGATGTGCAGTGGTTCGGCAACTTTCTCGCCCCTCATGGCCGCTTGCGCGTGATCGAAGGCGATGTGCGTGAAACTTCGCGCGTGCCAACGGAGGGCATGGATGCCATCATCCACCTGTCTTCCGTGGCGAACGATCCGTGTGGCGACCTGGATCCGAAACTCACTTGGGAGATCAGCGCGTTCGCCACCATGCAGTTGGCCGACCGTGCTGTCCGCCATGGGGTGAAGCAATTCATTTATGCGTCTTCGGGCAGCGTGTATGGGGTGAAATACGAACCCCAGGTGACCGAGGATCTCGAACTCACGCCTATCTCCGAGTACAACAAGACCAAGATGGTGGCCGAGCGGGTGTTGTTGAGTTATGCCGGCTCTATGGCCGTGCAGATCGTTCGCCCCGCGACCGTGTGCGGATACTCCCCGCGCATGCGCCTGGACGTGTCCGTCAACATGCTGGCCATGCAGGCGCTGACCAAGGGGGTGATCACGGTGTTCGGCGGCAATCAGACCCGCCCCAATATTCACATCGACGACATCACCGGCGTCTACTTACATCTGCTGGCGCGGCCGCAACTAACTGGCGTGTACAACGCCGGATTCGAGAATATCACCATCCTGGAGATCGCGGAGCGGGTCAAGAAGCACGTCCCCGCGCAGATCAAAATCACACCGTCCAACGACCCGCGCTCCTACCGTGTGAATTCCGACAAGCTCCTGGCCACCGGCTATGTGCCGAAGAAGACTGTGGAAGACGCCATCACCGAGATCGCCGCTCGCTATCGCGCCGGTGAACTGCGCGATGAGGAGAGGTTTCATAACCTGAAGTGGATGCAAAGAGCGCTGTTGAGGGAGGCGGCATGAGCAGGGAGCAGGGGCCCCGCGAAGCGGCGATGCGAGCGCCCGCGATTGCTGCAAGCCTCCGACGCGTAAATGCTGGATCAAACGGCAAAGGTAAAGAGGAGGCAGCATGAGCGTTGCAAAGAGACTTCGGATCGCCGTTCCCCGCGCAGTAGATAGGCCCGTCGCCTTCGACCGGCGAGCCGTAGAAACTCTCACACCGGATGCGCGCACCATCTCCTTCGCGGACTACGCTAAGCGTTTGGCCACGGTGTTGACACAAAGTACCTGGAGCGCGGTGGCGGACCTCGCTGAAGACTTGCTGGCGTTGTGGAAGCACGGGGGAACGCTCTTTATTTGCGGAAATGGAGGCAGCGCCGGTAACGCCATTCACTTGGCCAACGATTTTCTCTACGGCATCGCCAAAGAGTCGGGGCTAGGTATGCGAGTGCAAGCGCTAAGTGCTAACTCCTCGGTGCTCACTTGCCTGGCGAACGATATCGGTTACGACCAAATTTTTTCCGCCCAATTGGCGGTGCAAGGGCGAAAGGACGACATCTTGTTGGCCTTCTCCGGCAGCGGGAACTCCAGCAATATCGTGCGAGCCTTGGAGAAGGCGAGAACCATGTCTATCAAGACCTATGCGGTGTTGGGCTACGGCGGCGGGCAGTGCAAGACCTTGGCCGACGTGCCCATCCACTTCGCCGTGGACGATATGCAAATCGCCGAGGACGTGCAGTTGATCATTGGCCACATGCTGATGCAGTGGTTGGCCGTGCGCGGTGCGCAGCCATGACGCAATTGGCCGCAATATCCAGAACGTTGCGCGCACGCACCATCGTCAATGCACACCGCACGGGCACCCCGCATTTGGGTTCCTGCCTGTCGTGCATCGATATCTTGACGGCGGCCTACTTCCAAGCACTGCGCATCGACCCAAGCCAGCCCCGGTCGCCTGAGCGCGACCGCTTCATTCTGAGCAAGGGACATGGTGCGCCGGCCCTGTTTCAGGTGCTGGCGATGCGTGGTTTCTATCCGCGAGCAAGGCTGGCGGATTACGGGCAGGACGGCAGTGTGTTCGCCGAACACCCGCCCGCACCCAACTACTTGGCGGGGGTGGAAGCGGCGACGGGTTCCCTCGGGCACGGGCTGCCCATCGCGCTGGGCATGGCCTTGGCGGGAAGAGTGAATAACGCGGGCTACAAAGTAATCGCGCTGTTGTCCGACGGCGAATGCAACGAAGGCAGTGTGTGGGAAGCGGCCATGCTGGCCGCGGCGCAGCGCGTGGAGAATCTATGCGCGGTGATCGACTACAACAAGTGGCAGGCCACCGGTCGCAGCGAGGAAGTGATGGCTTTGGCACCTCTGGCGGATAAGTGGCGGGCCTTTGGCTGGAGCGTGCGCGAAATCGATGGTCACGACTTGGCGAGCCTCGGCGATCACCTCTCACGGGTTCCGGATGGCAGTGGTAAGCCGGTGGCCTTGGTGGCTCATACGGTCAAGGGCAAAGGGGTGTCCTTCATGGAGGACGACAACAATTGGCATTACCGTATTCCCAATGAAGAAGACGTCAAGCGTGCGCTGCATGAACTGGACGTGACGGCGGAGGAACTGCAATGAGAAACGCTTTCGCCGATGAGATCACCCGCTTGGGCGAGCGCGACGAACGGGTGGTGCTGCTCACCGGGGATATCGGAAACAAACTCTTCGATGGCTTCAAAGACCGCTTTCCCAAGCGCTTCTACAACTGCGGCGTGGCCGAACAGAACATGATTGGCGTAGCGGCGGGCATGGCGCTCTCGGGGTTGCGTCCGGTGGTCTACACCATCGCGCCTTTTACTACGACGCGTTGCTACGAACAGATTCGCGTGGACCTTTGCTATCACGGCGCGCCCGTGGTCGTGGTGGGCACGGGATCGGGTCTTTCCTATGCGGAGCTGGGGCCCACGCACCATTCCTTGGAAGATCTTGCCATCATGCGGGTATTGCCGGATATGACGGTATTGGCACCTTGCGACGAGGCGGAGTTGCGCGCGGGGCTGGCCGCCGCGCTCGCTTTACCCGGCCCGAGCTATATGCGCATCGGCAAGAAGGGCGAGCCCAAAGTGCATCGTGCTTTACCTTCCTTTGCGCTGGGCAAGGTGATTGCGCTGATGGAGGGGACCGAGATCTGCCTCATCGCAACGGGGACCATCGTGCCGGTCGCCCTCGCCGCGGCCCGCGCCCTCAATGAGCGCGGCATCTGCGCAGCGGTGGTAAGCGCGCCTTGCATCAAACCCTTCGATGAGGCGTATTTGCGGGAGGCGTTTTCGCGCTACCCACTCATCGCCACCATAGAGGAGCATAGCCGCATCGGCGGGCTGGGCGCCTTGGTGGCCCAGTGGCGTGCCGAGCACGCCAATGACGGGGCCCGCCTCGTGAGCTTTGGGACGGACGATGTTTTCATGCATGAAATCGGCTCTCAAGACTACGCGCGTAGCCTGCATGGACTGACGGCCGGCAACATCGCGCAGCGTTGCTCGGAGTTCTACGAGGTCAAGGAGGGCCAATGCCTCGTATCGGCCTAGATTTCGATAACACCATCGTGTGCTACGACCGTGTGTTCCACACAGCGGCCGTGGAGCAGGGCTTGATGCCCGCTAGTGTTGCCGCCAACAAGAATGCCGTAAGAGATTTCCTGCGCGCGCAAGGTGGTGAGGAGCATTGGATCGCTCTCCAAGGCGAGGTCTACGGCAAGCGCATGCTGGAGGCGGATGCCTTCCCCGGTCTAGCCGGTTTCTTACGAGAGGCTGAAGCCGCAGTCTTGAGGCTAGTGATCGTGAGTCATAAAACACGTTACCCGTTCAAGGGGCCGCGTTGGGATCTGCACCAGGCCGCGCGCGACTGGATCGCCGCACACCTAGGCGATGGGCTTTTTGCTAGCGAGAACGTGTTCTTCGAGTTGACTAAGGACGCCAAACTCGCACGCATCGCAAGTTGCGGCTGCACGGCTTTTATCGATGATCTGCCAGAGATTCTGACGGCACCGGCATTTCCTGTCCAGACCCGCGCGCTGCTCTTCGATCGGCGGATCACTTTCTAGACGATGCACGCTATCTGCGCATGGGTAGCTGGGATGCCTTAGCGCGGTATTTCGAGCTGGACCGGCAGTACGCAGCATGAACCAGCACATGACCAGGTTCGGCGCTTTTCTGCGCCAAGCAGGCATTGACGCTTTGTCCTTGCACGAAGTGGGCACGGGTGGCAACAATCGCGTGTTCAGAGTGGAGTGTACGGAGGGACGTTTTGCCCTGAAGCACTACTTTTCCCATCCCGGTGACAGGCGCGACCGGTGGGGCGCCGAAGTGGGATTCTTGCGCTACCTCGAACAGGCCGGCGTGCACGGCATTCCAAGAGTGATTGCGGCGCACGGGAACGATCGTCTCGCGCTGTTCACCTGGATCGAGGGCCGGCGCCCTAGCGCGGTGAGCCTGGACCAGGTACGCCAAGCCGGAGGATTGTTCGCCGGGATGAATCGCTCGCGGGACAGCGCCAAGAATTTGGACGTGGCCTCGGAGGCAAGTTTTTCCATCGCGGAGGCTCTCGAACTGGTGGAGCGGCGGCTCGGCTCGTTGATGAGCCTTTCGCGCGGCGAAGGCGCGGATCGAGAGGCCGCCAGTCTCGCGGACGAGATGAACCGGTTGTGGCCTGCGGTAAAGGAGCGCGCTCATGAGCAGGCCGCGCAGGCGGGGTTGGATATCGAGGAGGAGATCCAAGTATCGCGGCGCTGCCTCTCGCCCTCGGACTTCGGCTTCCACAACGCGCTGGAAACCCCCGCCGGGGAACTCTGCTTCGTGGATTTCGAGTATGCCGGATGGGACGATCCGGCCAAGATGGCCGCGGATTTCTTCTGCCAGCCGGCGGTGCCGGTTTCACTGCGCTTCTGGGATGCGTTCATCGAGGAAGCCTTCGCCCAGTTCGAGGACCGCTCCCGCATCGCGGCGCGCGCGCAGGTATTGCTACCTGCTTTTCAGTTGCGCTGGTGCGCCATCGCACTGAACCTTTTTCAGCCCGTGTCCCTGGCCCGGCGGCAATTCTCCCGGCCGGCGTTCGAGGAAGACCAGCACAAGCAACGGCAACTCAGGATCGCTCAATCCTTGTTTCAGAGAACGGCGGCGTAATGGCATACCTCGATTTCATGTCCCCCTTGCACAAGAGCACGCAGCGGGACTACTTGGCACGGGTCAACGACCCGGAGTTCCCCAAGCACAAAGCTGCGGAGTTAGCAAAGCGCTTCGGCTTCGACTATTGGGATGGTGACCGGCGCGTGTGCTACGGCGGCTATCGTTATTTGCCCGGACGCTGGGAAAAGGTCGCCCGTATGATGGCGCGGCACTACGACATCAAGCCAGGTGCTCGCATTCTCGACGTGGGCTGCGGCAAGGGATTCCTCCTGCACGACTTCACCTTGGCGGTGCCCGGTGTGGAGGTGGTGGGGCTGGATATTTCCGAGTATGCCATCGCCCACTCCAAGGAGGAGGTGCGCGACAGGCTGCAAGTGGGAAACGCCACGCGCTTGCCCTTCGCGGATAAGTCCTTCGACTTAGTTATTTCCATCACATGCTTGCACAACTTGCATTGTTACGACTTCGATAAGGCCTTACGGGAAATCGAACGTGTTGGCCGGCAGCACAAGTACATCTGTGTGGAGTCCTACCGGAATGAAGTGGAAAAGGCCAATCTGCTTTATTGGCAGGTGACTTGCGAAATGTTCTGCACGGCGCAGGAGTGGGATTGGTGGTTCAAGCACACCGGCTACACCGGCGATCATTCCTTCATCCACTTCGAGTAGCCATGCTGCCGAAGACAACACGCGCCGCCATCCTGGTGGATCTGCACCAACCCTTAGTGGTGGCGGAGATCGGCCTGCCTAGTCAATTGGACGCGGGCCAGGTGCTGGTCAAGGTGCTCTACAGCGGCATTTGCGGATCGCAGATCGGCGAGATCGACGGAGCCAAGGGTGAAGACAAGTTTCTTCCCCATCTCCTCGGGCACGAGGGCGTCGCGCGGGTGCTCGCCGCGGGACCCGGTGTGCGCTTGGTGAAGCCCGAGGACACGGTGGTGATGCATTGGCGCAAAGGGCAGGGCATCGAGGCCGCGCCGCCCAAATATCAATGGAATGGGCGCACCGTGAATGCGGGTTGGGTAACGACCTTCAACGAACACGCGGTGGTCTCCGAGAATCGCTTGACGCCGATTCCTGGTGATTCAGATTTGGAGGTGGCCCCGCTCTTCGGCTGCGCGGTGACCACGGGATTCGGCGTGGTACAGAACAATGCCCGGCTCAAGATCGGCGAATCCATCGTGGTCTATGGCGCGGGAGGGGTGGGACTCAACATCGTGCAAGCGGCGGCGTTAGTAAGCGCCTATCCCATCATCGCGGTGGATTTGCACGCGGACAAGCTCGAACTCGCCCAGCAGATGGGCGCGACCCACCTCATCGATGCCAGCCAGCAAGATGCGGCACGGCGTATTCAAGAAATCGACGGGATGCAAGGCGTGGATTGCTTCGTCGACAACACCGGCGTGCCGGCCATTATCGAACTAGGGTATCGCTTGACCAAACCGCAAGGCAAGGTGGTGCTGGTGGGAGTGCCCCGCCAGGGGCAAGACGTCACCTTCCATTCCCTGCCTCTGCATTTCGGCAAAGGATTCTCGGGCTCCCACGGCGGTGAGGCCATTCCCGAAACCGACATTCCGCGTTATCTCAAGCTCTATCGCCACGGCCGTCTCCGGCTGCGCGAACTGATTACCGAACGTCACGGATTGGACGATATCAACGTGGCGCTCGATCGCATGCGTAGCGGCGCGATTCGCGGGCGTTGCTTGATCGATATGGCGGTCTAATGAACCATACAGGCGATACAGGCGCGAAGATTCTGATCGTGGGCGCGGACAGTTTGATCGGGTTACGGCTATGCGAGCAGGCGGGCATTGTGGCGGTACGGACATCGCGCCGAGCCGCGCACCCTGAACACGTTCATCTGGATCTGAGTGCCGCCGGTGCCGCGGACAAACTCACCGGTTCCTTCGATGGCGCCATACTGTGCGCCGCCATCACTCAGCATGATCGCTGTGCAGCGGACCCTCGCGCCGCCTACCGCGTCAATGTGCAAGCGCCGGCGGAGATCGCCCGGACTCTCATGCTACGAGGGACACACGTCGTGTTCGTTTCCACGGACAGCGTATTCGGGACGAGCAACCGGCTCCGGGGAGAGCGCGATCCGGTGCAACCTGGGGAGCACAAATATCCGTCGATGAAGGCGCAGGCCGAAGCACTTCTCCTTGAGACCGCGCGCGAAGAGGGGGTCATCGACCGGCTAGCCATCGTGCGATTGACCAAAGTGCTGTCCGCCCGGCGAGAGCCCTTCTCGGCGTGGTGCGGCGCGTTGCAATCGGGGCGGCGCATCGAGCCGCTTTCCGATCTGCTCCTGGCCCCCATTAGCCTTAACTACGCCGCGGAGGGATTGACGCGGATCGCCCTTCAAAGGCGGGCTGGCATCCTGCATCTGTCTGGCGAGCGTGACCTGAGCTACAGCGATGTGGCGCAAGTTCTCGCCCGCGCAATGCGCCGAAGCGAAAGTGTGTTTCCGTGCAGCGTGCGGCAAGCCGGGGTACACCCCAGCTACTGGCCGCGATACAGTAGCCTGAGCATGGTGGAGACTCAACGAATTGCGGGTCTGCGGGCGCAGCCCGTGGAGCAGGTCATCGGCGATCTGTTGGCTGAGTTCCATGACCTTGTACCGGTCCAGGGAGGGGCTGCATGCGATATCGCAGCCTAGTCGTCTTAGGTTCCAATTCCTTCGCCGGCGCGGGATTCATACCGGCCGCCCTGGACATCGCCGAACGCGTGACGGGCATCAATCGATCCCCGGAAGGGCCAGAGTTTTTCCTGCCCTACCGGCAGCATGCCATGAGCAAGCACTACCGCTTCGTGCAGGCGGATATCAACGGCGACACCGGCCGGGTCCTCGCCCTGCTCGACGAACTGCGACCCGAGGTAGTAGTGGATCTGGCGGGCCAAGGCATGGTGGCGGAAAGCTGGGGCGATCCCGTGCAGTGGTATCAAACCAATGTGCTGGCCAAGGCCAAGATTCTGGATCATTTGCGGCGGTGTCCGTGGCTGGAGCGCTACGTGCGAGTCTCCACCCCCGAGGTTTATGGCAGCCACGACCGGCCCATTGCCGAGGATACCGGTTACCGTCCCAGCACTCCCTATGCGATCTCCCACGCCGCCATCGACATGCACGTATTGGCCTTGCACCGGCAATACGGTTTTCCCGCGCTATTGGCGCGCTTTGCCAATTTCTACGGACCGGGACAGCAACTCTATCGCATCGTTCCGCGCACCATTCTTTACAACAAGGCTCGGAGAAAACTGCTGTTGGACGGAGGAGGGAGCTCGGTGCGCGCCTTCATCTACGTGAGCGATGTGGCGCACGCACTGCGTTGCGTGATCGAGAAAGGGACGGCGGGCGAGATCTACCACTTTTCGCCGCAGTCCTTTCTCAGCATTCGAGAGGCGGTCCGCGCCATTTGCGAAGAGCTCGGGCAGGTCTTCGGAGAATTCGTTCAAGAATCGGCGGAAAGGCCCGGAAAGGATCACGCCTATCTCATGGACTCGGCCAAGGCGCGCGAAACCTTAGGGTGGTGCGAAACTTTGGACTTCCGCGAGGGCGTTCGGCAAACCATCCGCTGGATCGACGCGAATTTTTCTTCCATGCAGATGCTGTCGTGGGACTACATTCACAAGAGCTAGGAACTGCCAATGCGTGTCGTTCAAAACTATCTGCCGGAGCAGTACGACCAGACCAATGCGCTGCCGGTCAATCACAACTATTTATCCGAGCAGTTCGCCGACGTCGATGTGATTCTGGCAAAACTGCGGGAGGTCGTGGTGCGAGGCGACTTCACCTTGGGGCGCGCCGTCGACCGGCTGGAGAAAAGACTCGCCGGCCTGTGCCAAACGCAGCACGCCGTGGGCGTGGGCAGCGGAACCGACGCACTATTGCTTACCTTGAAGGCGCTGGGCATCGGCCAGGGCGACGAGGTGATTACCACGCCCTTCACCTTCTACGCCACCATCGGTGCCATCGTGACGGCCGGGGCGAGGCCTGTGTTCGCCGACGCCGGACTGGATTGCAATATCGATCCCGCCGGAATCGAGGACAAGATTACTGCTCGAACCAAGGCCATCCTCCCCGTGCATTGGTCGGGGCGGCCTTGCGATATGGACCGCATCGATGCCATCGCAAAGCGTCACGGATTGGCGGTGGTGGAGGATGCCTGTCATGCCATTCAAGCGCGTTACAAGGACCGGCCAGCGGGCGCGCTGGGAACGGCAGGATGCTTCAGCTTTCATCCGCTGAAGAATCTCAACGTATGGGGCGACGGCGGCATGGTGACCACCAACGATGACAAGCTGGCGGAGCAATTGCGGTTGCTGCGCAACCACGGACTGGCCGGTCGCGATGAGTGCCGTGTGTTCGCCTACAACTCACGCTTGGATACGGTGCAGGCGGTGGTGGCGGATCATCTTCTTGACAAACTCGATCACATCACCGAATCGCGCATCGCCAACGCGCGGCGTTACGACGATTTGTTGCGCGGCATCCCAGGAGTGGTGGTGCCGCATCGTCCTAGCGATATCAAGCAGGTCTATCACCTATACGTCCTACGCTGCGAGCGGCGCGATGAGTTGTTGCGCCATCTCCTATCGCAGGGGATCGACGCCAAGGTGCACTACCCGGTGCCGGTGCATCTGCAACCGGCCGCCGCTTTTCTCGGCCACCGGCCCGGAGACTTCCCAGTGGCGGAAGGCTTGGCCGGATCGGTGTTATCGCTCCCGGTACATGAGTTCGTCACACAGGCCCAGCAGCGTCACGTGGCTCAAGTGATTCGGGCTTTCTATGCTTAGAGTTCCTTTCGTCGGCCTCGCGCGCCAATACCGGGCGCTGCGTCAAGAACTGATGAACGCATTCGATGAAGTGGGGGAAAGCGGCGTCTACATTACGGGAGAGCGGCTCGAGTCCTTCGAGTGTAAGGCGGCCAGCTACTGCCAGACAAGACATGCCATCGGTGTCGCCAACGGCTCCGATGCGATTTTCCTCGTCCTGAAAGCCCTTGGCATTGGCGCGGGAGACGAGGTCATTACCTGTCCCAATTCCTTCATCGCCACCGCTTGGACCGTCGTAGCCACGGGGGCGCAGCCGGTCTTCGTGGATGTGGGTGAGGACTTGAACATGGATCCGGCGAAGCTCGAAGGAGCGATCACGGCGCGCGCGCGAGCCATCATCCCGGTGCATCTCACCGGCCGGCCTGCACCCATGGACGAGATCACGCATATCGCCCAGCACCGCGGCCTCTATGTGATCGAAGATGCTGCCCAGGCCATTGGTGCTCGCTACGGCGGCAAGCGGGTGGGCTCGCTGGGCGCTGCGGGGTGCTTCAGCTTGCATCCCTTGAAGAATCTGGGTGTCTATGGCGACGGCGGATTGATCACCACGGACGATGACGAGTTGGCTGGCAAGCTGCGGCGGTTACGCAACCATGGATTGCGCAATCGGGACGAATGCGAGCTGTGGGGATACAACTCTCGCTTGGATCCTCTTCAAGCGGCCTTCGCTGAGATCAAGCTTGCTTACCTGGATGGATGGAATGCACGCTGCCGGGAGATTGCCGCCCTCTACGCCGAGACTCTGAAGCCCTACGTACAAGTCCCGGAAGATCGTCTTTATGAAGAATGCGTGTATCACAACTTCGTTATCCGAACTGCGTTACGAGATGAACTCGGAGATCATCTCCTCGCCCACGGCGTAGATACCCGTGTGCACTACCGAATTCCCATTCATCTTCAAGACGCCGCAAAAACCCTGGGCTACGGCGAGGGGGATTTTCCGAACAGCGAACGCTTTGCCCAGACCATGCTGAGTCTACCCATCTATCCGGAGCTATCGCAGGCCGAAGTGGAGCACGTGGTCAAGACGATAGCCGGGTTTAACAGAGGCAAGACCGTGGGCCATAGCTCGATCGGATCACCGATGGCAGCCGGCGCCACATCCTCATGAACTCAGATATGGACGCGCTCGCCGGTGCCATTCGCAGGGTTGCTTCGACTCGGTCGAAAGTGGTGTTCGTGTCGGGCAATTTCAATATCGTCCACCCAGGCCATGTCCGGCTACTGAACTTCGCCGCCAGTTGCGGCGATGTCATGGTGGTGGGAGTGCTACCAGAACACTCGCCGGGAGTCACACTACCTGAAGCTTTGCGCTTGGAGGGTATTAAGTCCATCAATGCGGTGACCTTCGCTTTCGTGTTGCGGGAAGCGCCGGAAGCGTTTATCGCCCGGCTAAAGCCCGACGTCGTGGTCAAGGGCAAGGAGCGCGAGTTCCAGGCCAATCCAGAAGCCGAAGTGGTGGAGAGCTATGGCGGAAAGCTCATTTTCAGTTCCGGCGATACGCGATTTTCTCTCGTGGAGTTGCTGCGCAAGGAGCTTCAGGAGGGCCAGCATTCCACCATTGACCGGCCGCTGGACTACATCGGCCGGCATGCTCTGTCGTTCTCGAACCTGACGCAGGTGGTGAAAAATCTGTCTTCGCTTAAGGTTGTGGTGATCGGGGACCTGATCGTGGATGAGTACATCAACTGCGAACCCTTGGGGATGTCGCAAGAAGACCCGACCATTGTGGTGACGCCAATCAATAGCGACAAGTTCGTCGGCGGCGCGGGAATTGTTGCCGCCCACGCGCGCGGATTGGGTGCGCAGGTGACCTACCTCACCGTAACGGGAAAGGACGACACCGCGAAGTTCGCATTGAACAGGTTGCAAGAGTTCGAGGTGGACGTGCATCATGTGGAGGATGAAAGCCGGCCCACTACACTAAAACAACGATTTAGAGCTCAAGGCAAGACGCTCTTGCGTGTGAGCCATCTAAGGGAACATGGAATTGGCGGAGATCTTTGCGACGAACTCCTCGAAAGAATGCAGCCGGCGCTGTGCAAAGCCGATCTGGTGGTGTTCTCGGATTTCAACTACGGCTGTTTGCCGCAACCCCTAGTGGATCGCATTGCATTGGAATGCCTGGAACGCGGCACGATGATGGTGGCCGACAGCCAATCGTCCTCGCAGGTGGGCGACGTCTCGCGCTTCAAGGGGATGCGATTGCTAACCCCGACGGAGCGAGAGGCCCGCTTGGCGCTGCGGGATTTCAACTCGGGGTTGGTGGTATTGGCGCAAGCTCTGCAAGACAAATGCAAGGCAGGCGATGTATTGGTAAAGCTAGGTTCGGAGGGGGTTTTGATTCAGCCGAAACGAGGTCCCGAGCAATTACTCACGGACCGAATTCCCGCCTTAAACAGCTCTCCCAAGGACGTGTCCGGCGCAGGCGATTCCATGCTCATCACGACTTCCATGGCCATGGCCGCGCAAGCAAACATATGGCAGAGTGCCTACCTTGGATCCCTCGCCGCGGCGTGCCAGGTAGGGCGCATAGGAAACGTTCCGCTCAGCGCGGCGGAACTGACGATGGAGTTGCGGGCTTAGCCCGCGTTTCTCAGCGATGAATCCGCCACGCCAGGCACGCACCCTATGAAGGCTGTACTTCTAGCTGCGGGCTTTGGTACGCGACTGCGGCCTCTTACGGATCGCCTTCCCAAATGCATCGTACCCATCCACGGACAGCCGCTTCTGGGAATCTGGATCGACATGTTGGTGGCCAGCGGGTTCGAAGAGATCTTGATCAATACCCACTATCTCCCGGAGATGGTGAGGGCCTATGCTCAAGCGCATCCGAGCCGGCACCGGCTGGTGTTGTTTCACGAACCCGTTCTTCTGGGAACTGCCGGGACCCTGAGAGCGCTTGCGCACCAGTTAGGAGAGGAACCCTTTTTATGCGCCCATGCGGATAACCTGGCGCGGTTTGACCCAGTGCGTTTTCGCCAACGCCACGCTGAGCGCGGCAAGGATGTCGATATCACGCTGCTCACCTTTGACACCGATCAAGCTTCGGCTTGCGGCGTCGTCGAAGAAGACGACCTTGGTGTGGTCACGGCGTTCCATGAGAAAGCCGCCAACCCGCCATGCCGGCGCGCGAACGGAGCCATCTACATCATGGAGCCAAGAGTCATCGAATTCATCCTGGGATTTTCCGGTGCGCCGCTCGATTTGAGTACCCAAGTGCTGCCACATTTCATCGGCCGGATGCAGACCTGGTATGACCCGAACACCTATCTGAGGGATATTGGTACGCCGGAGTCCTTGCGATTCGCGCAGGCGGAATGGAGTACGCGCAGGAGCGAAGCGCCGGAGACGTTTCCGTGAAGAAACATACCCTCGTGCAAGACCCGATCGAGCACGCACGTGCCGCCTGGCGATCGGGAGAATTGGGCGAGGCCACCCGCGTGCTTGAAAAGGTACTGGCACGCAATCCGAACCAGGCCGAGGCATTGCATCTGACGGGCGTGGTGGCGCTCTCAGCCGGGCAACCGGTACAGGCCGTCGCGTTTCTGGAGAAGGCGGTGCATTTGCAGCCGCGTAGTCCCGATTGTTGGTGCGACCTTGGAACCGCGTTGCACGCGACCGGGCAGTTGAAGCTATCTGAGCAGGCCTATCGGCAAGCGCTAGTGCTGAAATCCGATCACCCGGACGGGCTGTTTAACCTGGCCAACGTACTGCGCGAGCGTAAGCAATTGCAGGAGGCCTTATTGCTCTACGCTAAGCTGCTCGAATTCAAACCAAGCTACGCCGAAGGGTGGAACAACACCGGCCTGGCACTGCTCGACTTGCAGCGAAAGCAAGAGGCGCGGCGATGTTTCGAGACGGCACACAAACTCGATCCGGACAATGTACTGGTCCTGCTCAACCTTGGCAGCATGCAGAAGGATAGTGGGGCGTTGAGCGATGCTGTGGCTACTTATCGCGGCGCGATCGAGCGCAAGCCCGGCTACTGCGACTTGCATGTCAATCTCGGTACCGCGCTCAATGCACTAGGCAAGACGGATGAAGCGATAGCTGCCCTGCATCGCGCCATCGAGGTCGCACCCGGCAATGCGACGGCCCATTCGAGCCTTATCTTCACGCTCGACTACGATGCCAAATCCACTACATCGCAGCAGCAGCAGGCGCGCAGGCGTTGGTATGAGCAATGTGTCCTGCCCTTAGGCATACGACCCTTGAACGTTTACACCAAGCCCGAGCCCAGTAAGAAGGTTCGCGTGGGGTATGTTTCGGCGGACTTTGGGCGCACATCGGCTGCAATGTGTTTCGCGCCTATGATCTTGCACCACGACCGCCAAGCCTTCGACGTGGTGTGTTACTCCAATAGCGTGGTGGAGGACGATGTTACTGCGCGTATTCGATCGTCCGTGACGAGCTTTCGCAACATCGCGGGGTTGACCGATGAAGAGGCCGCCCGGGTGATTCTGGCCGATGGCGTGGACATTCTCGTGGATCTATCCGGCCACATGCGCGGGCATCGGTTGAATATCTTTGCCTTTCGTCCAGCCCCGGTCCAGGTAACGGCCTGGGGTTACGCGAATGGTACTGGGATGCCGGAGATGGATTACATCCTGACCGATGCCCGCTACTTGCCCGATGCCGACATGCAATGCTTCAGCGAACAACGCGCCGAGGCGCCCGCAGTGATTCCTTCCTTCGCTTTTGAGGCGCTGCCGGAAATCCAGCCGCGGAGTGATGCCGTGGCGGGTGCGGTGGCCTTTGGATGTTTCTCCCGGTTACAGAAGGTGACCGAGGCATCTATTGGGTTGTGGGCTCGTATCCTGAAGGCGGTGCCCAGCTCGCGCCTGCTGTTGAAAAGCTCAACGCAAGTCGGCGCTGAAGTGCTGGCGCGGACTCGAGGCGAGTTCGAGCGGGTGGGGATCGATTCAAGCCGGGTGGAGGTTCTGCCGCATACCTCCTGGTTTGCGCATATGGCGAGCCATGCGCGGATCGACCTTCAACTCGACCCTATTCCGCACGGAGGCGGGGTCTCGCTGCTGGAGGGGATCGCCATGGGAGTGCCGGCGGTGGTGCTCGAAGGCGGTACACCCGCTGGGCGGCTCGGAGCGAGCCTGCTTCGAGCCATCGGGCTGGATCGCGATTGGATCGCGAGTACTGAGCAGGAGTACGTAGCTCTCGCCGTGAGACGTGCCGCGAACCTCGACTCAAGTGTGGCGGCGAGGATGGCGTTGCGAGAGCGGCTGCTAGGATCGGCGGTTGGCGATGCTCAACACTATGTGAAAGTTGTCGAGCAAACATATAGAGCGATTTGGAGCACTGCATGCGAACAGCTCCGCGCAAAGCGCGGCCAATGGATCGAGCGGGCGAAGGCGGCATTGTCGGTCAATGAAGGCCACGGTGTGAAGGGCTTACTGGAACCTCTAGTGAACGCCGATAACGAGGATACCCAGGCGCTGGAATTAGCGGGAGCCGCCGCCTATCAATTGCGTAACTATCCACTCGCCCTTGAACTATTGCAACGCGCCGTAACGCTACCTGGGGCGTCCTCGGATGCATCGATCAATCTAGGCATCGTTCTAACGGTGTTACAGAAGTACGGACAAGCTATCGCTACTTTGCGCGAGGTGTGCGAACGTGATCCCCGCAATATCGAGGCGCACTACAACCTGGGATGCGTGCTGGTGGAGCAAGGGCATCGCACGGAAGCACTGCAGGCCTTTCAATCTGCGCTCGGCTTCGATCCTAAGAGAGCTAAGGTTCTGAACAACATTGGGGCGATTCATAACTTAAACGCGGATACTGTATTGGCGCGGCAGTTCTTCGAAGCGGCACTCGAGGCGGAACCTGGTTATGCGCTCTCCCACGCCAATCTTGGCCGGCTATGGGCGGCGCAAGGGAAAAATGCTCAGGCCATCGAGCACTACGAGCGCGCGTTGGAATTAGACGGGCGCTTGTACTGGGTGCGTTGGGAACTGGCGGTTGCCTACGAGCGGGGTGGCATGGCGCACCGCTTGAATGGCGTGGCTAAGATGCCCTTCAAGCGCGTGCATCAAGTCCCTCGCCAGCAGCGGCGCGGGGCTGGTGCACGACATGCCCTGATGGCGATCGCCCGGCTCATTCAAACCGATATGGCGGCACAAGGCTACGGCAAAGCCCAGATCGAAGATGAACTGCTCAAGCAGGCGGGGCGATTGATGGAACTGGATCACGCCGGAAAGATAGACGTGCTGCGCGAGGTCATCGCGTTCAATCCTGACAATCTGCACGCACACCTCCAATTGGGCGTGGCCCACCACCATGACGAACACTGCGAATTGGCAAGCCGTGCCTGGGCGCAGGGCTTGCGCCAGCGCGATGCCCTGGCGCAAGCCGCTGGGCTGGCCGACCACCCGCACCGGGTATTGGATACTTCATGGTACATGGCGGTGGGTCACATTCAGATGCTCGACATCTATCTGAAATCCGTCGCACTGGGCAATCAACCTGAGAGGAAACTTTGGTTGCTGCGAATGAAATCTAAGAGGATTGCCAATCCGCACTACCTGGGTTACTGGAGACCTTGGTTCAAAGAAGCTCCCATGGATGAGCATGAATCAAATCTTGACGGTACCGCGCGCGCGATCGGGGTAAAACCGGCGCAGCTGCCGTTGGTTACGGATCATTTTTTTTCGGTGCGGGAATCGAAAGAACGCGAACTCTGGCACATGGAATTCGCCTGCAACGTGCAACGCCAGTGGGAGGCGGAGCGGCGTCCTTGTCTGATAGCGCTTTCCGAAGAGGATCGTGGGTTCGGGGAAACCAATCTGAGGACATTGGGTATTCCCGCGGGTGCATGGTACGTATGCTTGCACGTACGTGAGCCGGGATTCTGGTGGCAGTGGGACAAGAATCATCCCAGCATCCGCAATGCGCATATCGCGTCCTACCGGCGGGCGATCGAGGCCATCACGGGACGCGGAGGTTGGGTCGTCCGTATGGGTGATAAGACCATGCAGCCGCTGGAGGCAATGCCGGGCGTCGTCGACTACGCACATTCGCAATATAAGAGCGAGCGCATGGATGTATTTCTGTGCGCCAGTTGCCGGTTCTTCATTGGGGTTAACTCCGGCATCAGTCTGATCCCGCCTACCTTTGGCGTTCCTTGCCTATTGACCAACTTCGCGCCGATCTCCATTCCCTTCCCCTATGGCAAGGACCGCATGCTGCCAAAACTGTTTCGCTCCAAGCGTGATGGGCGTTTGCTTCGCTTCGATGAAATGTTCAAGCATCGAGTGGCATACTCTCAATTCGCCAAGAACGTGCCCGCGTGGGCCGATGTGGTGGACAACGCGCCGGAGGATATCGCGGACGCGGCGATCGAAATGATGGATGAATGCACCGGCCGGCTCGGCGCACAGGAGCAGTGCGAGTTCGCGAAACTTAGGGGGCAATACGATCAGGTGTTGGTGTCGAACAATAGCTTTACGGGCTCGCCGGTTGGAGGGCGATTTTTGCGGCGGTACGCGGATCTGCTTGCACCCGGACGGAAGTGACTTTAGGCCGGCATAGCTTTCATTTCAATCAATCGAACTGCCCTCCGATGTTTTGTACAGCGGTGGCTCCAGTGAGTTGGACAGCATTTGTTGGATGTGGGGCTAGGCGTGTTGCTCAACTCGTCGCTTGAGAATGGTTTCGGATTCGAAGACGAGGGTGATCTCGGTGCTAACTCGCGTTTGAGTCCCTAGATTTAGGGCGCCGCCGTGCAACGTGCGTTCATGAAAGATCAACATGTCTCCTGGATGTGTGGTGACAAGTTGTGCTTCGGCCTGATCTTCGAATTGCGGCTTAGGTTGGCTATTGACCCAGCGCGTGCTGTGTTTCCATTGTTTGCGGTGAGAGTTTGGTACGAGTAGCAGACCATTGCGTCCGGGTTCGCAGTAGACCGGGATCCATACTTTCAAGGTAAAAGCGGTGGCGGGGAAAGCCTTGCCTTTCATACCCATCATGTCGTGAAACCAGTAATCGGCATGCAGCGAGCCGACATCGCCTGGGGCATTGGGGCGCACGAGCCGCCAATAGATTTCTTCCAATCCGGCAATATGAGTAGCGCCGTGAAATCCTTCCGCCAACTTAAATGGCCCAAATACCGATAGGAGCGTACGAAAGAAATCACATCCTTTGAGCGCTTCGAGCGCCGCCTTGTCCAGGATCCGGTGTTCCTTGGGCCATAAGCGCTCGTGCTCCACTAAGTCCGAGAGTTCGTGATAGGAAGCTATTCCAGTTTCTTGCGCGCGCTGGGCCAACGCGGGATAGGCACTGGTCAGGCGAGCTAACCATTGGGTGTGAATCAGTTTCCGTAAGAGTGCGAGGTCGTGCGCGGGCAGTTGCAATCGCGAGCTGAACCCCGGAGAATCCAGTACTTCGCAAAGCACGGCGTGATTCCGTGTCATCGAAGGATCAGTGTGGCGCCGCGGCACGTTTGCTAAGACAAAGATATTGTTGCCCTCTTCCGAAAGCACGTTGAAACAACGGATACGCGCGGGAGATTCGATCAGGGCTGAAATCGCGAGCCTCGAATAAGGCGGTACATTCGGCGATGGTATGGGACACTTCAGAAAGGTATTCCACGTTGCGGCTTATTGCCGTGAGGCTGCTCAAAATGGTCTGGTTGTCGATACTCCGCATGGGAAGAAGGTTAGCCAGATCTTCACATGCACGCACGAGTTCAATGTTGCATTGTTTGTCTCGGGGAGCGTAAAGGTGCCGGTAATGCAGCAGGTTTTGCCATTTGCCCCAAAAATCGTCTATTAGAGGGCGATTAAACTGTTCAGGCTCCGCGGGCAGTTCTTTGTACCAAGTGTAGTTGCATAGAAATTGAGGCGCGCTTTGAGCAAAAAAGTAATCCTTGCCAAAATACACTAGGGCATCCAACACCGAAAAATAACTCTGCGCTTGGAACACAGGCGGGGCCAGCAAGTTGTCCAGCACCCAGTCCTCTACGGAACGGCTCATTCCGGCCAGCGTCCTAAGATGCGATTCAAAGGCCGCGCTAAGTCGTTCAACTCTTGATCTCATCGCTGCTTCCGGAGAATCGATCTGCAGAGCGATCAAACGCCTGAGGGTCTCGAACAACATGGATACCGCGTCATAACAGGTAATTACCAAGTTCCCGCCCGGTCGCACGCAGGCGTCGAGCAAAGGCAATAAGTCGTATAGATTGTCCAGCCCCGGAAGAATGCCTTCGCACAGCACGATGTCGAACTGTTCGGTGATTCTGAATTGCTCTAGGGTCAGTGGTAGCAGTTCGATTTCCGGCAGGTCTGCGCCATTGAGAAGTGTACGAGTCTGCTGGAAGCCCGTAGAGTTGGGTTCGAGCAACGTATAGCGCGCGGGACGAAAACTCGCGGTTACGAGCGCGTTGTCTCCACTACCAGGACCTATCTCCAGCACGGAGCTACCGCGAAAGGCCAGCGGCGGCAACCCAAGTTGCCGATAAAGCATCTCGCGCCGGAAAAAATGTTTGCACCGGTCGGTTAGGTCTTGACGAACAGGCGAGATGCCATGGGTTTCGTAGAAAGTGGTGTAGTTGTTCATGGGCTGGTATGACGCAATGGTCAATGATTGTTATCGGCCATGGTTGCTTCGACCTTAGCGCTGTGGTAACGCGACAGTTTGGGGAAAAACCCGGGCCAGATCTCAAGTCTCGCGAAGGTAAGTCGTTATATTTCCTGCGCCCAGCGCCCCCGCCTGTTTTTTCTGTTTTTCCATTCAATTTATCAAATAGTTAGCCTAAAGTTTCGAGCCAACGCGCCGAAATTATTCGCAAGGTTGTACGAAGTGATGGAAGTTGGTACTGCCTCTAGTTCACTACATGAAACAGGAGAGTTGCGATGTCTCAGGTAATTAACACCAACATAGCTTCGTTGAATGCGCAGCGTAATTTGATGACCTCCCAAGGGTCGCTGCAGACAGCGTTGCAACGATTGTCATCTGGTCTGCGTATCAACAGTTCGAAGGACGATGCGGCCGGCCTGGCCATTTCCGATCGGATGACGTCTGTGATCAGAGGTTTAGATCAAGCCCGCCGCAATGCGAACGATGGTATCTCTCTGGCACAGACAGCCGAGGGTGCGTTACAGCAAAGCAACGAAATCCTGCAGCGTGTACGTGAATTGGCGGTGCAGTCCGCCAACGCTACCAATAGCGCGGGTGACCGAAAAGCTTTGAACGACGAGGTCAATCAGCTTGTTCAAGAAGTCACACGGATCGC
Organism: Burkholderiales bacterium; assembly: GCA_046714645.1. Lineage (GTDB taxonomy): Bacteria > Pseudomonadota > Gammaproteobacteria > Burkholderiales > SHXO01 > SHXO01. Next base: position 21,224 of record JBKKAO010000386.1, read on the forward strand.
GACCACCACGACCTTCAACGGGTTGAAGATTTTGGACGGTAGCTACCAAGCGCAACAATTTCAGGTCGGCGCCTTTGCGAATGAGACGATTGGAATTTCATTGCAGGGCGCCACCGCTAATGATCTTAAGAACAATACGGTTGTCCTTGAATCCGGCACCGACAATGATGGTCTCGGTACTGTCACCGCCGCGGCCAATACCGCTGCCGCTAACAACGGTGTGGGTGCTCAGACTCTTACGATCGCGGGCGGAGCCGGTTCTTCAACCGTATCCGTTAACGCCAATGATCAAGCCTCCGCCATTGCTTCGTCCATCAACGCCCTTGTAGGATCCACGGGCGTGTCGGCGAAGGCGAGCACCAGTGCGACGCTGGCTTCTGTCTCCGCCGACGGAACCATTAGCTTCACCCTCAACGCAGGAGGAACCGCAACGGTGCTCTCCGCCCAAGTCACCGCCACGGACCTTACTTCGTTAGCCACTGCTATTAATGACGTCTCGGGTAAGACCGGCGTAACCGCCACCATTTCCAACGATAAAGCATCGCTTACCCTGAAAAACTCAGAGGGTAAAGACATTACGTTGGAGGGTTATCTGAATTCGGCGGGGGGTACGGTCACGATTGACGGATCCGCGGCCGCCTCGACGGCAGAAACGCTGACTAGCGGTAGCACGGACAGTACGCGTATTGCCGGTGCTGTCACTTTGTTCTCCGATCAAGGGTTCACTGCGGTCTCGGGTACGGGGCAGGACGTTAACACCACCGGGACGACGGTCACGGCTTCGACAGCCACCAAGCTCTCGTCCGTGGACATTACCTCGGTGACCAACGCCAACTCCGCCATCGAGGTACTGGACGCCTCTTTGTCTCAGATCAACCGGATTCGGGGTACCTTGGGTGCCATTCAGAACCGCTTCCAGAACACGATTGCGAATCTGCAAGCAACGTCTGAGAACCTCTCTTCGGCACGTAGCCGGATCCGCGATGCGGACTTTGCCGCCGAAACGGCAGCACTGACCCGTGCTCAGATTCTGCAGCAGGCCGGTGTGGCCATGTTGGCGCAGGCGAACGCCGTACCCAACAATGTTCTGACGCTTTTGAGGTAAGAAAAGTTAGTAAGGCAATGGCGACGGGGATATGAACAATGTCCTCGTCGCCCCCCATTGTAGTGAACCCCTGCCCGCTGATGCCTGCTTGGATCGGTTGAATGAGGTAGTGTTATGTCAATGTTGAACGAGATTAATGCTTCAGTGGTACATTCGGTCGTCAGTACACCGACGCCGCGATTGGAGCGCATTGAGAATAAGCAGCCAGGAACCGGTGAAGTGCGCAAGGTTAAAGAAGACATCGCCAAGTTTCCGCCGGCAAGCCAAGCCGCCGTCACCGAGGCGGTGAATGCCATCAATGCCCGGGTGCAGCGCGTTTCGCGGAACTTGGAGTTTTCGGTGGATCATGATAGCGGGCGCGTGATCGTGAAGGTGTTGGATGGGGAAACCGATGCTGTGATCCGGCAAATGCCCAGCGAAGAGGCCCTTGCCATCAGTGAAGCCTTGGACAAGCTTCAAGGCCTCATCATCGAACAAAAGGCTTGATGGGCAACGAAAGGTCGCGAAAGATCTAAAGGTCTCGCTCTTGTGACCGTTGTGTGCGGCAAGCGAGAGAATGCTCGCCGCATATTCGTTTTCCACCATTGATGGGATAAATCAGAGGCCTTCGTCATGGCAATAGCTGCCCCCGGACTGGGTTCTAATCTCGATGTGAACAGCATCGTGACCCAGTTGATGAGCATTGAGCAACGCCCGCTCACGCAATTGGCCACTAAAGAAGCTGGGTTTCAGGCCCAGTTGTCGGCCTATGGGACGTTGAAGAGCGCGCTATCCAGCATGCGTTCGGCCCTCTCGGGATTGTCTAATCAATCAAAGTTCTCCGCCGTTTCGGCTAAGTCCAGCGACACGACCATCCTCACGGCCAGTGCGTTGAAAAGTGCCGCGGTGGGAAGCTACGCTGTCAATGTGACCCAGTTGGCCCAATCGCAATCGATATTGGCGGCCGGACAAAACAACGTAACCGCCACCATCGGCGCCGCCACCGCAACGACACTTACCATTGATTTCGGCACCATCTCTGGAGGGGCGCTGGCCAGCGGAACCTATACGGGCGCGACCTTTACCGCAGACTCCACCATCGGCACCAAACAGATCACAATCCCCAGTGGTAGCAATACCTTACAAGGCATCCGGGACGCGATCAACGCAGCCAATGTGGGAGTCAAGGCAAGCATCGTGAACGACGGCGGGGCCTCGCGTTACCGTTTGGTCCTTCAGTCGGCCAACACGGGCGCCAATCAAAGCCTGCGCATCAGTGCCAGCGGAGATGCCACGGTTGCGAGCCTCTTATCCTACAACCCAGAAGCGGCGCAGAACCTTACGCAAAGTAGCGCGGCTCAGGATGCAGCCCTTAGCATCAATGGAGTGAGCATCTCCAGCCGTTCGAACTCGGTGGCCGGGGCGGTAGAAGGGGTAACCCTCAACTTAGCGAAGGCGGGAA
>JBKKAO010000387.1:0-2722 GCA_046714645.1 Burkholderiales bacterium
AACGGCGTTGCCGTTGCCGCAGCCATCCGTCAAATCCGCGGACGATCGTCCCGCTCGCCGCGCGCGGGGTGGAGTGGCGGAAATCGCGGACCGCCCGCCTCTAAACTTTCGCGGGAGAAGCCCTCCCAAACCGGCGACGCCCGGCTACGACTCCTCTTCCTTCTTGAGCTTTTCCCAGAAAGAAGGATCGTCCCAAAAGGCCTTCGCTTTACGAACGTTCCGCTGGGCATCTTTGACGAATTCGTTCTTCGCCGTTTCATTTATGAAGCAGTAGAGTTTGTCTTCCGGGGAGATCCAAATCACCTCGCATCCGGTCTTGTTCTCTGCGCCATTGGCCAGGCTATAGGCGCAATATCCATCGAACTCGGGAGTACGAGAGTCCCCCTCCGCAAAGCCTAGGGCACTCAGGCACATGAAAATCACCGCAGCAATCGATCCTCGCACAGGGGCTCCTGGTTTACTGATAATGATACGCACGGCGTCACAAAATTCCGTACTCCTTGTAGACCTCGCCAAGTAGTTTTCCTTTCAAAAGCGCATCCCGCGTGTGATTCTCGCCGGTGAGTTTTGCTTTTTCTCGCTCCACAACCCCGGCGGCGCGCTCTAAGGGTACGACGATCACGCCATCGGCATCGCCGAAGATGGCAAGCCGGTATCCTCGTAAATATCAGCCAAACTCACGCCTGCTCGTACGGGACCGCATTCAATGTCTAGTGTTTCACGGTGTTCCAGTGTGGCGGTGAGCCAATCGTTTGCGGCCGAACGACTGTAGCAGGTCACGTCCATGCGCTCGGAATCGACCAGCAAGTAGTAGCGCAGGCTTTCGATCGAACGGTAGGCTTGCAGTTTTTCGCGGGCGTCGATGCTTGCCGTCGAAGGCGAAAGGACCTCCGCAACCAGACAGGGTGCCTCCTTGAACAAAGTGTCGGGGGTGGCGGGTTCACAGCTCAGCATTACGTCCGGATAGTAGTAGACACGGCCGCGGGCCAGGCGCAGTTTCATGTCCGCCACATACACGCCACAGGGTGTTCCTCTAGCGGCCGAACGCAGAGCGACGGCCAAATTGAGAGCGATTCGATTGTGGCGCTCCCCGGCGCCTGCCATCGCGTAAACCATGCCGTCGACGAATTCACCCTTCTCCTTGGCGGCGACTTCTCGTGCCAGGTATTGCTTCTCATCTAAGAGCTGCTTTTGCGGGTATCCCATGGGAGGACTCTGCAATGGACGCGGTATGAAAGGGTATCACGGCCTTGTTGAAGGCGGGGCCTGGGGCGCAATGGCCGGGAAACTGGGCGTCCCCCTATATTGCCAACTCCAAGCCTATTTCAGCGAATCTATTATTTCGTTGCGACGATTGGCCGAGGGGTTAAGCGCACCACAACCGCCGCAACTGGAACAACCCGAACCACACCCTGCAGCGGTGACCGCGATACGATGAGCGGAAACTGCCTTGCCGCCGCTCATGCTGAACCACGTACGAGGCAAATAGCGGTATGCCAAATGACCTGTGGCCAGGATGACGATTGCAGCGACGGCCAGGGTTTCACTCATGATCAGCTCGCAGTCAGGGCAAGGGCAATACGATAGGTAACGAAGGAGGCCAGATAGGCCAGCCCGAAAAGATAGGCCGCCATGGCCGCTGGATAACGCCAGCTATTGGTCTCGCGCTTTACCACGCTCAAGGTGGAGATGCATTGCGGAGCGAAAACATACCAAGCAAGTAGCGACAAGGCGGTGGGCAGTCCCCAGGTGGAGGCGATGAGAGGGGTCAACGATTCGGAGAGTGCCTCGCCGGTTTGCGAAAGCGCATACACGGTGCCTAGCGCGCCGACGGCGACTTCGCGCGCCGCCAGTCCCGGCACCAGGGCAATGGAAATCTGCCAATTGAATCCGATAGGGGCGAAGATTACTTCGAGATACCGGCCGAGCATACCGGCGAAGCTATAGGAAATAGCGGGCATCGTGGCATCCGCCGGCGGGCTTGGGAAGGTGCTCAAGAACCACAGCAGAATCATCAGCGACAAAATGATGCCGCCGACGCGAGAAAGAAAAATCTTGGTGCGCTCCCATAGTCCTATGACCAGACTGCGCGCATACGGCCAATGGTAATCGGGCAATTCCATCAACAACGGTTGAATTCGGTCTCTTGCGCCGGCGCGCTTGGCCAGAAATCCGACCGCCATTGCACTCACGATACCCGCGATGTAAAGCGCGAACAGCACCACGCCTTGCAGGTTGAAAATGCCGCCCACGGTGGTGCTCGGAATGAAGGCCGCGATGATGAGGGCGTAGACAGGAAGCCGCGCGGAACAGGTCATCAGCGGCTCGATCATGATGGTGACCAAACGCTCGCGCGGATTCTGGATCGTGCGGGTGGCCATGATGCCCGGGATGGCGCAGGCGAAGCTGGAAAGCAGCGGGATGAACGAGCGTCCGGAGAGGCCGATCTTTCCCATCAAACGATCGAGCAAGAACGCCGCGCGCGGTAAGTAGCCGCTTTCTTCCAGCGCCAGGATGAAGAAGAACAAAATCAGGATCTGCGGCAAGAATATCAGCACGCTGCCAACGCCCGCCAGGATGCCGTCCACCAACAGGCTGCGCAGCATGCCCGCGGGAATTACCGCGGTAAGCACCTCGCCCGTCCAGGCCACGCCCGCCTTGATCATTTCCATCGGGACTTGAGCCCAGCTAAACACCGCCTGGAAGACCAGGAAGAGTACGG
>JBKKAO010000388.1:0-6644 GCA_046714645.1 Burkholderiales bacterium
GTGTGGTCCTGCCCGTGATGATCTCCGGCACCATCACCGACCTTTCGGGGCGAACGCTGTCGGGCCAAACGGTGGAAGCTTTCTGGAATTCCGTTTCTCACGCCAAGCCTTTCTCCATCGGACTGAATTGCGCCCTGGGCGCCAAGGAACTGCGCCCCTACATCGATGAGTTAGCCCGCATCGCGGATACCTTTGTCTCCATCCACCCCAATGCGGGGTTGCCCAACGCCTTCGGCGAGTACGACGAAACACCGGAGCAGATGTCCGCCCTATTGCGCGAGTTCGCGAAGGAAGGATTCTTCAATATCGTTGGCGGATGTTGCGGCACCCGGCCCGAACACATTCGCGCTATCGGCGAAGCGGTCGAGGACTTCGCACCACGCGCCATTCCGCGGGTCGAAAAAAAGCTCCGGCTCTCGGGCCTGGAACCGCTCAACATCGGCAACGATTCCCTGTTCGTCAACGTTGGCGAGCGTACTAACGTGACTGGCTCCAAGGCCTTCGCACGGCTGATCCTGTCTTCCAATTACAAGGACGCGCTCACGGTCGCGCGCCAGCAGGTGGAGAACGGCGCGCAGATGATCGACGTGAACATGGACGAAGGCATGCTCGACTCCAAGGCGGCCATGGTTACCTTCTTGAAGCTCATCGCCTCGGAGCCCGACATCTCAAGGGTGCCGCTGATGATCGATTCCAGCAAATGGGAGGTGATTGAAGCCGGCTTGAAGTGCGTGCAAGGCAAGGCGGTGGTCAACTCCATCAGCATGAAAGAAGGTGAGGCGGAGTTCCTGCGCCAAGCCAAGCTGCTGCGCCGCTACGGCGCCGCCACTGTTGTCATGGCCTTCGACGAACAAGGCCAAGCCGACACCCTGCGAAAACGCAAAGATGTCTGCGCTCGCGCCTACGATTTGTTGGTAAACAAAGTCGGATTCCCGCCCGAAGACATCATCTTCGATCCCAACATCTTCGCAGTGGCCACCGGCATCGAAGAGCACAACAACTACGGCGTGGATTTCATCGAAGCTACACGCCACATTCGCCAGCATCTGCCCCACACCAAAGTAAGCGGGGGCGTCTCCAACGTTTCGTTCTCTTTCCGCGGCAACGAGCCGGTGCGGGAAGCCATCCACACCGCCTTCCTCTACCATGCCGTCCAAGCCGGCATGAGCATGGGCATCGTCAACGCCGGGCAGATGGGCGTGTACCAGGAGATTCCCAAGGAATTGTTGGAGCGAGTCGAGGACGTGTTGCTCAACCGCCGGCCCGACGCCACGGAGCGCCTGGTGGAATTCGCCGAGTCCTTCAAAGGCCAAGCCAAATCGATGGTGGAAGATTTGAGCTGGCGTAAGGCTCCGGTGGGCGAACGCCTGACCCACGCTTTGGTGAAAGGCATCGACACCTATGTGGTCGAGGACACCGAAGAAGCGCGGCTTCAGTTCGAGCGTCCCATCCAGGTGATCGAAGGCCCTCTCATGGACGGCATGAACGTGGTGGGCGACCTCTTCGGGTCCGGCAAGATGTTCCTACCCCAGGTGGTGAAATCCGCGCGCGTGATGAAGCAGGCGGTTGCTCATCTCGTACCCTACATCGAAGCGCAGAAGCAAGCTAGCGGCGACAAGACCAACAAGGGCAAGATCGTGCTCGCCACGGTAAAGGGCGACGTACACGATATCGGCAAGAACATCGTGGCCGTGGTGCTCCAATGCAACAACTTCGACGTGGTAAATCTGGGCGTGATGGTGCCGGCGCAAAAAATTCTAGACACTGCCATTGCCGAGAAGGCGGACATCATCGGTCTCTCCGGCCTGATCACGCCGTCTCTGGAAGAGATGTCGCACGTCGCGAAGGAGATGCAGCGCCAAGGTTTCAAGATTCCCTTGCTCATAGGTGGTGCGACCACATCGCGCGTTCACACGGCGGTGAAGATCGAACCCGGCTACCACGGCCCCACCGTGTGGGTGCCCGATGCCTCTCGAAGCGTGGGCGTGTGCACCAGCCTGATTAGCGGCGAGCTGCGCGGCGATTACGTCACGAAGGTGAAAGCAGAAGCGCAGCGCGTTCGAGAGCAACACAAGGGCAAGAAAGGCCAAGGCCCCTACTACACCATCGCGCAAGCCCGTGATCACGGACTGAGAACGGATTGGTCAACGTACACGCCGCCGGTACCGAAGCGCTTGGGTCTCTTGCAGTTCAACGACTATTCGCTGCAAGAGATCAGCGAGGTCATCGACTGGACGCCCTTCTTCCAGACCTGGGAATTGGCGGGCCGCTATCCCAAGATCTTGCAAGACGAAATCGTGGGCGAGACCGCCCGCAATCTCTTCGCCGACGCGCATGCGATGCTGAAGCGCATCATCAATGAAAAGTGGCTCAGCGCCCATGGGGTCGTCGGACTCTTCCCCGCCAATCGCATGGACGGCGCGGACGACATCGAGGTCTACACGGACGAAACCCGTTCGCTGGTTCTCACGCGCTTCCACTTCTTTCGGCAGCAAATGCAAAAACCCGTGGATCGCGCCAACCTATCGCTGGCGGATTACATCGCCCCCAAGTCATCGGGCAAGAAGGATTACATCGGCGCCTTCGCCGTCACCTCCGGCACCGGCATCGACGCTCACGTGGCGGCCTATGAAGCCAAGCATGACGACTACAACGCCATCCTACTCAAGGCCCTGGCCGACCGTCTAGCAGAAGCCTTCGCCGAGCTCATGCACCGACGCGTGCGCCGTGAATTTTGGGGCTACGCCATGGACGAAGAGATTTCCGTGGAAGATTTGATCGAGGAAAAATATCGCGGCATCCGGCCAGCACCAGGCTACCCCGCCTGCCCGGACCACACCGAGAAAGGCGCATTGTTCTCACTCCTCGATGCCGAAGCCCGCGCCAAGATGAAGCTCACTGAAAGTTACGCGATGCTTCCCGCCGCCGCGGTCAGCGGTTTCTACTTCTCGCATCCCGAGGCTCACTACTTCGCAGTCGGCAGACTCGACCGCGATCAAGTGAGCGAATACGCCAAGCGCAAGGTAAAGTCCATTGAGGAAGTGGAGCGCTGGCTTGCTCCCAATCTTAACTACGAAAGGGAAGAGAAGCAGGCCGCGTAATAGCGTTGGCAAGTAGAATCTCGAAGTCTTGTTGGTCATGCTGAATGACCAAGGAAGGGTTATGCTGGACTCCAGCGGCGACATGACGATATGCCTGGTGCCGTCCTTGTAGGCACTCTTCAGTTGCAACATGACATGGCCGGCGCGATTACGCTTGAGCCGTTCGTTGGCAGAAGGGGGCGAAGCCCTAAGGCGCGGCCCCCTTCCGCTCACCCTACAGCGAGCGCTGGTTATTCCCTTTAGCCAAGGCTCGCGGCGAGGTTATTCCTCGCCATACCCCGCTTCACGCTGGTGCTTTATGGTAAGGACCAACACGTCATCGAATTCCTCATTCCAACGGTAGAGCGCGACATAACCGAATCGCCCTCTCGAGATCACGAGTTCTCGGTAGCGGTTCTCCACTTCGCGCCCGATCAAGGGGTGATCCCCGAGAATCTCGATCGCTCGCCTGATACGTCGAATAGCCAAGCTGGCGGCCTTCGGATTGGTTCGCGCGACGAACTCGAAGATACGCTCCAGATCCGCAAGGGATCGTGGGCTCAGACTGACGGTGGCCACTTCTTCGGGCGTGGTTTCCTTATTTTCTTGCCTTGGATTTTGGCCTCAAGATAGTCGAAAACCTCGGCGGCCTCGTACGCTCTTTTGCTACGTTTGACCTCGTTGTCAGCCACCTGCGCTTCCTCAATGAACTGGCGGCGCTGTTCGGCGCGCTCAGTTTCCCGGCGAATGGCCTCCACCATGAATGCATGCGCCGTTTGATTGCGTTGTGCCACCAAGGCGTCTATTCGTTTCTTCAATTCATCAGGGAGTTTCAGACTGGTTGCCGGCATCGCCGCCTCCTATAGCCATGGTAGTAACAAGGTACTACTCACACGGAGAATCTGTCAAGGGTAGCGTTTTCTGCATACCCCGCTTCTGATGAGGCAAACTATCCACCTTGCTCTGAGGGGGAGTGCAGGTTTAGGCCCAGAACGCTTGCCAAGCTGACCCGGCCTCGCCTGCGTGGCGCGGTGGCGCGCGAGCGTTTGTTCGAATTGGTGGACCGAGCTCAGCAAGATCGTTCTGCTTGTTGTGTCGTAGGTCCCTCTGGCGCGGGAAAGACCACGTGGTGGCTTCGTGGCTGGACACCCGATCCATCAAGGGCATCTGGTATCAGATAGATCCGGGCGATGCCGATCTGGCCACCTTCTTCTACTACTTGGGCCAGGCCGCCGCGCCTTTCTCGCGCAAGAGCAAACGGTCATTACCGTTGCTCACGCCGGAGTATCTCGCCGATGTCGAAGGCTTTGCGCGCCGCTTCTTCCGCGAGTTGTTCGCGAGACTGCCCGCGGATGCCACGCTCGCGCTGGACAACTATCAGGAAGTGTCCTCAGAGCACTGGTGGAACAGTTCGAAGGTGCCGTTGGGACGCTTCGAGGTCGTCGCCGGCAGTGGCAAGTACGCGGGAGCTTCAGGCGGGGGAACCGCCGACTGCAAGTTTCTCAAGCCTGGTCCTGACCCTCAAGCTGCTTGCAATATCTCCGCGACGATAGAATTGAAGTAACTGTGTGTGTAGTCAACGGGAACGTGGAGGCGTAATTCCGCGTTTCCGGATCCTGTGCCAAGAGGAGGGAATCCATAGCACACGAGCCGAATACGGCAAAGTGATACCATCGGCACTCCTTTCGAGCCTGCCGATTTCCCCTTGCTGCTCACTACACTTTGTCGTTTCCGGAGCCATCTGCTCTGGCTGCTTTGGGCGATCCCCCTCACCCCTGCTTGGGCGGACGCACCCAGCCGGATACATCACTACCGCCTTGAAGTCGATCAGGCGCTGACCACGCTCAAGGCCCGCGCCTGTTTTAGCGGAGCACCGCCGCGCTACTTGGTGGCGGAATCCCTGGATGCCTCCATTGCGCTGAAGGACGCGCGCATCGAGGGCAGCAGCCGCAACCTCGAACCCAACGGCACCGAACTCAAGTTGAAGGCGGCGCCACAGGGTGCGTGCCTCCTCTACACGGTAGACATTTCACCGTCGGCGATGCGGCACGAGCGCGGCGGTAACCTAAGTGGCCGGGTGGGCGATGATTTGGTGGTGGACGTTGGGCGGTGGTTTTGGCGTCCGGACACGCTTGCCCAGGATGAGGATATTCGCTTGGAGTTCATCTTGCCCGAAGGCATCGCGGTCTCCACGCCTTGGAAGCGCGATGACGGTGCGGGAGACACGACCTTTCGCGCCGGCCGTACTCCCGCGGACTGGCCTGCGGTAGTGGCCTTCGGCCGGTTCGAGGAGAGCGTGATCTCCGTCCCCGGCGCGACACTGCGGATCGCGGTCTTGGGCGTGACGCCAAAGATCAACGCCGCCCAAATCGTCGAATGGGTGCGCAATGCCGCGCTAGGCGTTACGACGGTCTACGGTAAGTTCCCGGTGCCGAACGCGCGAGTGCTCGTGGTCCCCAACGCCCAAGGCAACGAACCCGTCCCCTGGGCTTTTGTGCAGCGAGGCGGGGGTGCTTCGGCGCAGTTCTTGATCAACCATCGTCTGCCTTCACAAGATTTCTTCTCCGACTGGACCCTGTACCATGAGCTGGCACACCTGCTCTTGCCCTACATCAGTTCGCAGGACGCCTGGTTGTCGGAGGGGGTGGCGAGCTACTACCAGAACGTATTGCGCGCGCGCCGGGGCGTCATTTCGCCTTTGGATGCGTGGCAACGCTTGCACGCTGGCTTCGAACGCGGGCGCAGAAGCCAGATCGGCACCACTCTAGCCGATGCCACCGAGCGCATGTACCGCAATGCCGGCTTCATGCGCGTGTATTGGCAAGGCGCCGCCCTCGCGCTCCTGGCGGACTACCGCTTGCGCGTGCACACGCAGGGACACCATTCCCTCGACACCGCACTCGCGGGCCTGGCGCAGTGTTGCTTGCCCTCCGACACCACGTGGCGCGGGCGAGAGTTATTGGAGCGATTGGACGCCATCACCGGGACTTCGGTCTTCACCGAGCTGCATGACCAATACATTCGCTCGGAGGCGTTCCCGGATTTGAACGTCGTCTACGCGGGGCTGGGTCTTGAAGTTCGCAACAAGAACCTTCAGTTCATCGAGGATTCGCCCCACGCCGGGCTGCGCGATCGCATGATGCGAGGAGAACCGTGACCGAGGCGCTGGTTGCCTATCTGCACTACGCCGCCATAATCGTGATGGGAGCGGCGCTGTTCACGGAAGTCTCGCGCTGCCACGAGGACATGCAGCCGCCCGATATTCGCATTCTGGCGAGGATCGACGTGGTGTATTTCGCCTCCGCCGTCGTGGTGTTGATCAGCGGACTCACGCGCGTGTTTCTCGTGGGGAAAGGTGTTTCGTTCTACTCGCACAACCCGGTTTTTTTTATCAAACTCGCGCTCTTTGTGGCGGTGGGCTTGCTCTCGGTACCGCCTACCTTACAGTTCATGCGGTGGAATCGTGCGCTTAAGGCTGGAGAGGGGCGCGTGCTCAACGGCGAGCAAATCAGTGCCACCCGGCACTACCTGATCGCCGAACTAGTTGTTTTTCTCCTGGTTCCG